>NZ_LVYZ01000013.1:0-754 GCF_001909095.1 Paenibacillus sp. P46E | reverse complement strand
CTTCCTGTTCTTCTGCCGTTTCAATGGCAGCGAACAGGGCATGCACCTTATCCTGCAGTTTGACTTTGTGTTTACTGACGGCTTTCCCCCAAACAAACGTGTAGCGATTGGCATTGGCCTCGATTTTGGTTCCGTCCACAAAGTAATGCTCCAGGGAAACGTATTTTTCGTCAGCCAGAAACTGAAGCACGGCGGTAAATACCGTCTCAAGGACATTCTTCATTCGCTGGGAACGGAAGCGATTTAGCGTGCGGAAGTCGGGTCGCTGCCGCCCGGCCAGCCACATGAAGGGGATGTTCTCCCGAATGGATTTGGCGATTTGGCGAGAGGAATAGATGCGCTGCGTGTAGGCGTAAATAATGACTTTGGTCAGCATTTTAGGATGGTAGCTGTCACGGCCACCACCTGGGTAGGCCGCGTCAAAAATGCCGTCGTCCAGCCGGTTAACGGCGGCATTGATGATACGAACGAGGTGATGTTCTGGAATATCTTCTTCCAGATCCATTGGCAAGCAAAGTTGGTCCATGGTATATTGAATGTACAAAAGAAACCTCTCCTTTGAAATGGTTGGTCGCACTTCCATTTTACCAAAGGATGGTTTCTTTTTTTTGCTTTTTTTAAAGATTGTAGACCCCATTTCCCGCTTAAACAGCGGAGAGGACGGAACGATTGTGGAAAAGCGATAGCGGTCGCCTTTGTCCCCGGATTTTCACCGCGAAGGAGAATAAATAAAATCTGGGGACAACAGCGATTG
>NZ_LVYZ01000012.1:0-767 GCF_001909095.1 Paenibacillus sp. P46E | reverse complement strand
CTGCTCGGCGGTGTAGTCGATCACTGCCGCCGGGGTGGTTTCCGGTGTGGCCGTGAACATGTCAACCGTCACGCTTTGCGCTCCTGACGCAAATGCCGACGACGTTGCTTTTGTCCGGACGTAGTACGTGTCCGGTGCAAGTCCGGTTACGCTCGTGCCCGATATGTTCGTCCAAGTCCCTGCGGAGCCTTTCTTGTACTCCATTGCAGTGCTCACATTCGTGAGCGAGCCGTCGTTCGCATTCACTGCTGTTTCATTCGTCTTGCCGACACTGCTTGGTGCCGCCGGACGCGACGGTACATTCAGCGTCTGCGCTGTGCTGTCTGTAGTCGTCGAGCCGTTACCCTTCTTCACGATGCTCAGCGGTGTTCCCAGCCAGCTGCTGTCGATCGCCAGCTTGCCGTTAGCGTCTGCCGTAACTGCATTACCGTTCACGGTGTAGGAACCGTTTGACGTCAGGCCGGTCAGCTGCTCGGCGGTGTAGTCGATCACTGCCGCCGGGGTGGTTTCCGGTGTGGCCGTGAACATGTCAACCGTCACGCTTTGCGCTCCTGACGCAAATGCCGACGACGTTGCTTTTGTCCGGACGTAGTACGTGTCCGGTGCAAGTCCGGTTACGCTCGTGCCCGATATGTTCGTCCAAGTCCCTGCGGAGCCTTTCTTGTACTCCATTGCAGTGCTCACATTCGTGAGCGAGCCGTCGTTCGCATTCACTGCTGTTTCATTCGTCTTGCCGACACTGCTTGGTGCCGCCGGACGCGACGGTA
>NZ_LVYZ01000011.1:0-768 GCF_001909095.1 Paenibacillus sp. P46E | reverse complement strand
GAATCACTATTGTTTTCTCTTCCTCAGGGTACTTAGATGTTTCAGTTCCCCTGGTCTGCCTCTACATACCCTATGTATTCAGGTATGAGTAACTGCGAATTACCACAGCTGGGTTTCCCCATTCGGACACCCCCGGATCAAAGCTTGCTTACAGCTCCCCGAGGCAGTTTCGTTGTTCGCCACGTCCTTCGTCGGCTCCTGGCGCCTAGGCATCCTCCGTGTGCTCTTATTAGCTTAACCGCAATTTTCTCCGCAGGAGAAATATTGAACATTGCTGTTCTTTACTTTCCTACCAGATCCATTGTATCAACTAATAACTATTTCAACTTGTTTACACAAGTTTCAGCTAAAAGATGTTCTAAAACGCATTTTCGTTTCGGTATCCAGTTTTCAAGGATCAAGGATAAATCTGAGAGCTTCAACTCTCAAAACTGAGCAACGAGTGAGTGTTCGAACCCAAGGGTTCTAATGGAAGCTAAGCTTCCGATTTGAATGTTTCCGTTGCAGGAAACGATTCTCCATAGAAAGGAGGTGATCCAGCCGCACCTTCCGATACGGCTACCTTGTTACGACTTCACCCCAATCATCTACCCCACCTTCGGCGGCTGGCCCCCTTGCGGGTTACCCCACCGACTTCGGGTGTTGTAAACTCTCGTGGTGTGACGGGCGGTGTGTACAAGACCCGGGAACGTATTCACCGCGGCATGCTGATCCGCGATTACTAGCAATTCCGACTTCATGCAGGCGAGTTGCAGCCTGCAATCCGAA
>NZ_LVYZ01000010.1:0-793 GCF_001909095.1 Paenibacillus sp. P46E | reverse complement strand
GGGGCTGTCCCAAAAGTAGTTTTCTACGAGTAGAGACAAACCCTTCTCATTTTCAAAACCGTAAAAAGGTCAAAAGAGCAACATTTCTCCCGTCACTGGAGAAATGTTGCTCTTTGTTTTTGGTCATTTGCAGCTTGCTTCAAGAGATTGTGGGCAAGGCAAAGCCAACCGACCTCAAGCGTCACTTTTTCCATGCCGCGAAGCAGAAAGCGCCGGAAGCCCCGGTTATTTTTCAGTTGTCCAAATACACTTTCTGGTTCCGTCATTCGGCGTACGGCCAGGCCGTAACCTTCCTTACTTCGCAAGATCTCCCGAGCCTGCTTTTGGTAACGCAGTCGTTCCAAACTAACAACCACTTCCCGATCTCCGGCTGCCTTCGTGCAGCGTTCCTTCAGCGGACAGCCCTCGCAGCTCTGACTTCGGTAATGACGTTTGTAAATTTCATATCCACTCTGTGAGACTTCCTTGCTTTCTCTGCGGAAATGCAGCATTTTCCCGGCGAGGCACGTCCAGTTATCCTCAGCTGCATTGTATGTCCAGTTCTCGATTTTACCAACATTCACTTTCCAGGCTTTGCTCTTTTCCTTGTGATAGCTGCCGTACTTCACCACCGCCTGAATCTCTTTCTTTTCCAGATAGGCGTAGTTTTCTTCGCTGCCGTAGCCTGCATCCGCAATGACTGTCTTTGGCAGTTTTCCGAGGATCTGCTGCGCTTTTTCCATATGCGGCTCTAAACAGCGGGTGTCGGTCGGTCTTTGGTGTACACTGTAGGCTAAAATAAACTGGTTTTCGG
>NZ_LVYZ01000009.1:0-796 GCF_001909095.1 Paenibacillus sp. P46E | reverse complement strand
TGAGAGGAGCTGTCCTTAGTACGAGAGGACCGGGATGGACGTACCGCTGGTGCATCAGTTGTTCCGCCAGGAGCATGGCTGAGTAGCTACGTACGGACGGGATAAGCGCTGAAAGCATCTAAGCGTGAAGCCCCCCTCAAGATGAGATTTCCCAGTATGTAAGACCCCTTGAAGACGACGAGGTAGATAGGTTGGAGGTGGAAGCACGGTAACGTGTGGAGCTGACCAATACTAATCGGTCGAGGGCTTATCCAAATCTTAAAACGCAGATTCGTTTCGGATTCAGTTTTCAGGCGATCAAGTCTGATATATTCCCTGATAGCTCAGTTGGTAGAGCACTCGACTGTTAATCGAGTTGTCACAGGTTCGAGTCCTGTTCGGGGAGCCATTATGGAGAGGTGTCCGAGTTTGGCCGAAGGAGCACGATTGGAAATCGTGTAGGCGCCACAAGCGTCTCGAGGGTTCGAATCCCTCTCTCTCCGCCACTATTATTAAAAGTATGGCCCGTTGGTCAAGGGGTTAAGACACCTCCCTTTCACGGAGGTAACATGGGTTCGAATCCCATACGGGTCACCAATTATTTTACCAGGCACACATATGGAGGCTTAGCTCAGCTGGGAGAGCATCTGCCTTACAAGCAGAGGGTCGGGGGTTCGAACCCCTCAGCCTCCACCATAGTGCTTATAAGTTTTTTACTGACGCGGGGTGGAGCAGCCCGGTAGCTCGTCGGGCTCATAACCCGAAGGCCGCAGGTTCAAATCCTGCCCCCGCAACCAATTTGGAACCGTGGTGTAGT
>NZ_LVYZ01000008.1:0-808 GCF_001909095.1 Paenibacillus sp. P46E | reverse complement strand
GCCGGTGACAAACCGGAGGAAGGTGGGGATGACGTCAAATCATCATGCCCCTTATGACCTGGGCTACACACGTACTACAATGGCCGGTACAACGGGAAGCGAAGCCGCGAGGTGGAGCCAATCCCAGCAAAGCCGGTCTCAGTTCGGATTGCAGGCTGCAACTCGCCTGCATGAAGTCGGAATTGCTAGTAATCGCGGATCAGCATGCCGCGGTGAATACGTTCCCGGGTCTTGTACACACCGCCCGTCACACCACGAGAGTTTACAACACCCGAAGTCGGTGGGGTAACCCGCAAGGGAGCCAGCCGCCGAAGGTGGGGTAGATGATTGGGGTGAAGTCGTAACAAGGTAGCCGTATCGGAAGGTGCGGCTGGATCACCTCCTTTCTATGGAGAATCGTTTCCTGCAACGGAAACATTCAAATCGGAAGCTTAGCTTCCATTAGAACCTTTGAAGGTTCGAACCACTCACTCGTTGCTCAGTTTTGAGAGTTGAAGCTCTCATCTTTACCTTGATCCTTGAAAACTGGATACCGAAACGAAAATGCGTTTTAGAACATTCCTTTAAGCTGAACTTGTGTAAACAAGTTTATATTATAGCGATGCTAGCGATTTCCCTTTTGGGAAAACGCAATGGTTAAGCTAATAAGAGCACACGGAGGATGCCTAGGCGCCAGGAGCCGACGAAGGACGTGGCGAACAACGAAACTGCCTCGGGGAGCTGTAAGCAAGCTTTGATCCGGGGGTGTCCGAATGGGGAAACCCAGCTGTGGTAATTCGCAGTTACTCATACCTGAATACATAGGGTA
>NZ_LVYZ01000007.1:0-873 GCF_001909095.1 Paenibacillus sp. P46E | reverse complement strand
GAGCACACGGAGGATGCCTAGGCGCCAGGAGCCGACGAAGGACGTGGCGAACAACGAAACTGCCTCGGGGAGCTGTAAGCAAGCTTTGATCCGGGGGTGTCCGAATGGGGAAACCCAGCTGTGGTAATTCGCAGTTACTCATACCTGAATACATAGGGTATGTAGAGGCAGACCAGGGGAACTGAAACATCTAAGTACCCTGAGGAAGAGAAAACAATAGTGATTCCGTCAGTAGCGGCGAGCGAACGCGGAACAGCCTAAACCAAGAGGCTTGCCTCTTGGGGTTGTGGGACGTCTCATATGGAGTTACAAAGGAATATGGTAGGTGAAGAGGTCTGGAAAGGCCCGCGATAGAGGTAAAAGCCCTGTAACCTAAACTGTGTTCTCTCCGAGACGGATCCCGAGTAGTGCGGGGCACGTGAAACCCCGTATGAATCCAGCAGGACCATCTGCTAAGGCTAAATACTACCTGGCGACCGATAGTGAAACAGTACCGTGAGGGAAAGGTGAAAAGCACCCCGGAAGGGGAGTGAAATAGAACCTGAAACCGTGTGCTTACAAAAAGTCAGAGCCCGTTTTAGGGGTGATGGCGTGCCTTTTGTAGAATGAACCGGCGAGTTACGTTTAACATGCAAGGTTAAGGTGAGAAGCCGGAGCCGCAGCGAAAGCGAGTCTGAATAGGGCGACTGAGTATGTGGACGTAGACCCGAAACCGTGTGATCTACCCCTGTCCAGGGTGAAGGTGCGGTAACACGCACTGGAGGCCCGAACCCACGCATGTTGAAAAATGCGGGGATGAGGTGGGGGTAGCGGAGAAATTCCAATCGAACTCGGAGATAGCTGGTTCTCCCCGAAATAGCTTTAGGGCTAGCC
>NZ_LVYZ01000006.1:0-908 GCF_001909095.1 Paenibacillus sp. P46E | reverse complement strand
TTTGTAATCTCTTGTCTTTATTATCATTTGATGTTTGTACATTTCGAGAAACTTCTTTTATACGATAATAAAAAAGTATTTCATTTATGCGAAAAAATTCCTTACCGATTTCTATCATAGATAACCAAAAATCCCAATCTTCAAACCCATAAATCATATTACTGTTATAGCCTTGAGTTTGATCGAAATCCACTCTTCTAAACATGGCACTACAAAAAACCAAATTTTCTTTAAGCATTTTCTTCACTGAGAAATCATCTAAAACAAAAAGTCCATTTTTATAGCCAAAACACATACCAATACAATAAACGACATTTATTTGGCTATTTCCATCTAAAATATCGACACATTTCTCAACATAAGTCTGTTCAATCATATCGTCGCCATCTATAGGAAGAATGTAGTATCCTTTACTGTTTAAAATACCATTATTTCTTGCGTTAGAAACTCCAGAATTAGTTTGATTAATTATTTTTATATCTTCTCTTTCTTTACCTAATTTCCCCAAAAAGTCTAAAGTTATTTTTTCTGTTGAACCATCATTTATTATAATTATTTCGAGCGCTATATAAGTCTGTTTATCGATACTATTAAGACAATCCTTTAAAAATTCTCCTTGGTTATAGCAAGGAATTATAATACTAACAAGTCGTTTCAAATTAAAATCACTCCGATAGAACCTTATTTATATTTACAATTCAATAATTTCATTACTTTGTTTTCCATGATTATTTACATATGCAACTTGTAAAATCATTAAAGTGAAGAATAAAATCAATAATCTATCAAAACTATATAAATACGGATTTGTTGCATTAGATATCATAAAAGTAGAAAAACCCACCAAAAAACAAAAAGATAATTTTCCAAGTACGTCTTTGGACTTAATTAAATTGATTCCTTTAATA
>NZ_LVYZ01000005.1:0-927 GCF_001909095.1 Paenibacillus sp. P46E | reverse complement strand
ATGAGATTTCCCAGTATGTAAGACCCCTTGAAGACGACGAGGTAGATAGGTTGGAGGTGGAAGCACGGTAACGTGTGGAGCTGACCAATACTAATCGGTCGAGGGCTTATCCAAATCTTAAAACGCAGATTCGTTTCGGATTCAGTTTTCAGGAATGAAGGTTCCTGAAGCATTTACGCTGTAAATGCCCGTTTGGTGGCGATAGCGGAGGGGTTCCACGCGTACCCATCCCGAACACGACCGTTAAGCCCTCCAGCGCCGATGGTACTTGGACCGAAGGGTCCTGGGAGAGTAGGACGCCGCCAAGCGGACAACCACACTCTGTGGTATTTTTTTTGCCCATAATAATTACATAAGATAAAAGGGCCTTTAGCTCAGCTGGTTAGAGCGCACCCCTGATAAGGGTGAGGTCGGTGGTTCGAGTCCACTAAGGCCCACCATTTTCCCTGATAGCTCAGTTGGTAGAGCACTCGACTGTTAATCGAGTTGTCACAGGTTCGAGTCCTGTTCGGGGAGCCATTATGGAGAGGTGTCCGAGTTTGGCCGAAGGAGCACGATTGGAAATCGTGTAGGCGCCACAAGCGTCTCGAGGGTTCGAATCCCTCTCTCTCCGCCACTATTATTAAAGGTATGGCCCGTTGGTCAAGGGGTTAAGACACCTCCCTTTCACGGAGGTAACATGGGTTCGAATCCCATACGGGTCACCAATTATTTTACCAGGCACACATATGGAGGCTTAGCTCAGCTGGGAGAGCATCTGCCTTACAAGCAGAGGGTCGGGGGTTCGAACCCCTCAGCCTCCACCATAGTGCTTATAAGTTTTTTACTGACGCGGGGTGGAGCAGCCCGGTAGCTCGTCGGGCTCATAACCCGAAGGCCGCAGGTTCAAATCCTGCCCCCGCAACCAATTTGGAACCGTGGTGTAGT
>NZ_LVYZ01000004.1:0-973 GCF_001909095.1 Paenibacillus sp. P46E | reverse complement strand
TTCGGATTGCAGGCTGCAACTCGCCTGCATGAAGTCGGAATTGCTAGTAATCGCGGATCAGCATGCCGCGGTGAATACGTTCCCGGGTCTTGTACACACCGCCCGTCACACCACGAGAGTTTACAACACCCGAAGTCGGTGGGGTAACCCGCAAGGGGGCCAGCCGCCGAAGGTGGGGTAGATGATTGGGGTGAAGTCGTAACAAGGTAGCCGTATCGGAAGGTGCGGCTGGATCACCTCCTTTCTATGGAGAATCGTTTCCTGCAACGGAAACATTCAAATCGGAAGCTTAGCTTCCAGATACTTAACGCGTATCCATTTGTTCGGTTTTGATGGAATTTGCGGGGCCATAGCTCAGCTGGGAGAGCGCCTGCCTTGCAAGCAGGAGGTCAGCGGTTCGATCCCGCTTGGCTCCACCAACAAACTTCATCAATTTGTCATGTCTAGAATTACAGAAATCTTGATCCTTGAAAACTGGATACCGAAACGAAAATGCGTTTTAGAACATCTTTTAGCTGAAACTTGTGTAAACAAGTTGAAATAGTTATTAGTATGCTGAAAGCGAAGGTTTTCGATTGTGAAGCGACCTTTGGCTTTAAACAGACTAGCGAACGGATTCATCCGGGAGCGCTGTTTAAAACAAGATGAGCGAACAAGCGAAACACCGGAGCGATGGTTAAGCTAATAAGAGCACACGGAGGATGCCTAGGCGCCAGGAGCCGACGAAGGACGTGGCGAACAACGAAACTGCCTCGGGGAGCTGTAAGCAAGCTTTGATCCGGGGGTGTCCGAATGGGGAAACCCAGCTGTGGTAATTCGCAGTTACTCATACCTGAATACATAGGGTATGTAGAGGCAGACCAGGGGAACTGAAACATCTAAGTACCCTGAGGAAGAGAAAACAATAGTGATTCCGTCAGTAGCGGCGAGCGAACGCGGAACAGCCTAAACCAAGAGGCTTGCCTCTTGGGGT
>NZ_LVYZ01000003.1:0-174805 GCF_001909095.1 Paenibacillus sp. P46E | reverse complement strand
ATATTATACATATTATCATATTAGTTAATAAAATGGATGAAGGAAATGGGTTTAAGCCTGTTCATGATGGTAGCACATTTACGAAACCTTTTTCTGAAAGTTTCTAATGGTTGCCTGTCCGTTCTGTTTCTGCCAAGAATAAGCCTGCTTCCTGCCCCTGCCGCAGATTGATGCGGCGGGTTTTTTCTGCTCTTCCTCCCTGCATTGAACTTAAAACCACCCGCAAGGGAGGTGGGAGTGGGAGGGGAAGTTTGGAACTGTAGGAGCGTGAGCGTCCGCCTTTGTCTCCGGATGTTATCCGCTGAAAGCGAATATAATCCAAAACATCTGGAGACAACAGCGGCCGAAAGTCCAAACATTCCCCGCAGCCACGCCCGCCACTCCCACGCCCGCCCAGCTTTCAGTTCAATGCTCCCGTTACCACGATAATCATTTCCCCAGAACGCCGCAGAAAGGCCCTTTTATGAGCAAATGATTGTATTCGTAACCTCCTGAACGCTGTAATGTGAGGCTTGTAACCAATACAAGTTAAACGGAGGTCAAATTGGCATGAACAAAAAATCCTTCACCCTGCTCCTGTCTGCACTGCTCACGTTCAGCATGTTGACAGCGTGTTCAGGAAACAGCAACAAGAATAACGAAGCATCCCCAAGCAATGCGGGCACCAGCGGCGGGACAGACACCGCAACGAAAGCACCGGAGCCGGAGAAACCGACAGAGATTAAGATTATGCTGCCACTGAACACGTCAGAGACTCCACCGGATACGATTAAGACGGAAGTGGAGAAGTTAACGAATACGAAGCTCACCTATCAGTTCTACCCGGCAGATACGTATGAAGAGAAACTGAACTCATCGTTCGCCACGGGCTCTCTGCCGCAGGTTACGTATTTGAAGAACCAGACCACTTTCCTCCAGATGAAAGAGTCGATCAAGGACGGGCAGTTCTGGGAGATCGGACCGCTCTTAAGCGAGTTCCCGAATCTCAATAAGCTGAAGCCGGAAATCCTGAACAATACCAAGGTGGACGGCAAGCTGTATACCCTGTATATTGGACGCCCGCTGGCACGCCAGGGCATCATTTACCGCAAAGACTGGGCCGACAAGCTGGGCCTGAAGCCGCCTGCGAATGTGGATGAGCTGTTTGCCATGGCCAAGGCGTTCACGGAGCAGGACCCGGACGGCAACGGCAACAAAGATACGATTGGTATCGTAGACCGTAACGAACTGGTCTATGGTGCCTTCAAAACCGTATCCTCCTGGTTCGGCACACCCAACAATTGGGGAGAGAAGGATGGACAGCTGGAGCCTGAATTTACGTTCCCGCAGTATTTCGACACGATGGATTTCTTCAAAAAAGCCCGCGACGGCGGCTATATGAACCAGGATTTTGCGGCGACCAGTAAAACCGATGCGGTAAAAATGTTCGTCAGCGGCAAAGCGGGGATGTATATCGGCGGCTCGATGCAGGATATTGATACCCTGAACAAAGACCTGATTAAGAATTTCCCGGATGCCGTGCTGGATACGCACAGTATGGTTGCCGGACCGGACGGAAAGTTCGCGCAATGGATGATTCCAGGCTACAACAACGTCGTGCTGTTCCCGAAATCTGCAGTTAAGGATGAGGCAGAGCTGAAGAAAATTCTGGCGTTCTATGACAAGATGATGACTCCTGAGGTTGCCAACCTGATGTACTGGGGCATTGAAGGGACCCACTACACTGTCGTAGACGGAAGAGCCAAACCTGCCGATGACAAAGAGCTGATCGAGCGTGAGGTTAAGGGCTACAAGGACAGTGTAATCGGTGAAGCGGAGACGAATGGCATGTACCAGAGCTTGAACGTCCTGCCAGGCAGAATTCACGCTGAAGAATTGCTGCTGGAGAATGTGAAGGTAGGTGTGGCTGATCCTACGGCTGCGCTGGATTCCCCTACCTATACTTCCAAGGGCGTAGAGCTTCAACAGATCATTACAGATGCCACATACAAATATATGTACGGACAAATCGACAAGGCCGGATTCGAAAAAGAAGTGCAGGCCTGGAAAGACCGCGGCGGCCAGAAGATTATTGAAGAATACAATGCCGTGTATAAAAAATAGGCAGCAGTTTTGTAGTAACTGAATACAAATGAAGCTGAAAAGGCTGCTAACAACGGTAGTTCAGCAGTCTTTTCGGATTCTCTTGGCGAGCCGGCAGTCAGGCACCAATTATGAAGCAGAAAGGAAGAGTATTATGCAGGAAGTCTCCGCTCAGCCTGGTGTGGTTCCCGAGCTGAAGCCCAAGAGCTACAAGAGCAGCAGTGAGCTCAAAAAACGTCTGTGGAGAAACAAATTGCTCTACGTCATGCTGATTCCGGGTGTGCTGTATTTTGTGGTTTTTAAATATTTGCCGATGTACGGTCTGATCATCTCGTTTCAGGATTACAAGCCTTACCAGGGGATAACAGGAAGTGACTGGGTGGGGCTGAAGCATTTCCACCGTTTATTTGCGGAGCCGGATTTCCTTAATATTCTGGGGAACACCTTGATTTTGTTCGGAATGAACATTTTATTTTATTTTCCGGTTCCGATTATTCTGGCGTTAATGTTGAATGAGCTGAGAGGCAGTTTTTTCAAAAGAACCTTTCAGACGCTCATCTATTTGCCCCATTTCATGTCCTGGGTTATCGTTGTTTCGATTTCATTTGTCATGGTTACGATGGACGGCGGGATTATCAACGAGCTGCTGGCCTATTTCGGTTTTGAAAAGATTAATTTCCTGCTGAGTCCCGGCTGGTTCAGGCCGATGTATATCCTTCAAGTCATTTGGCGGGAAGCGGGCTGGGGGACGATTATTTATCTGGCTTCGATTGCGGCTATTGACCCCGGACTCTATGAAGCTGCACGCATGGACGGAGCCGGACGGCTCAGACAAATCTGGCATATTACCCTCCCGGCGATCCGCGGCGTCATCATTACATTGCTTATTCTGAAAATTGGTTCCGTGCTCGATCTTGGATTTGAACATGTATATCTGCTGCTGAACTCCATGAATCGAGAGGTTGCGGAAATTATTGATACGTATGTGTACACGGCCGGACTCCGGCAAGGGCAATTCAGCTACAGTACGGCTATCGGATTCTTCAAATCCGTGATCGGACTGATTATGGTTATGTCGGTCAACAAATTGTCCAAGAAAATGGGCGAAGAAGGCGTTTATTGAGAACCTGCGGGAGGAATTGAAATGGTAGAAGATCGCACGATCAGCGGCAGAATCTTTTCTGCTGTGAACTTTACACTGCTTGCCCTCATTACCTTGATTACCGTGCTGCCGTTTGTGCATGTGGTTGCCGGCTCCTTCACCACAAGTGCTGAGATTGCGGCCAATAAGTTTGTGCTGATTCCCAAGGTGTGGAGTCTTGAAGCGTACAAGTTTATTTTCTCGACGGACACGATTTTTAGAGCGATGGGTGTCTCCATAGGGGTTACACTCGTTGGCACGCTGTTCAGTATGTTCATCACTGCCCTTATGGCCTATGGCCTCTCCAGAAGGGATCTGGACGGGCGAAATGTCTTCAACTTTCTCGTAGTGTTCACTATGCTGTTCCACGGCGGGATGATTCCCACCTTCCTGGTGGTGAAGGAGCTAGGTCTGATCGACTCGTATGCGGCCCTGATTCTGCCTTCGGCGATTAGTGCATTCAATATGATTATCCTGAAAAACTTCTTTCAGAATATCCCTGAAGGCCTTGAAGAATCGGCTAAAATCGACGGCTGCAACGACTTCGGCATCCTGTTCCGGATTGTGCTGCCCCTGTCCTTGCCGGCGATTGCAACGATTTCCCTGTTCTATGCTGTTACTTACTGGAACACCTATATGACTGCGATCCTATATCTGGATAATAGTGCGAAATGGCCTATTCAGGTGCTGCTCCGGCAAATCGTGGTGCTCGCGAGCGGAATGGACTACAGTTCCTCCCTGGATGCGACCAATCCGCCGCCGGACCAGACGATTAAGATGGCGGTTATCGTGGTAGCCACGCTGCCGATTCTGATGGTCTATCCGTTCCTGCAGAAGCATTTTGCCAAGGGAGCTATGCTGGGATCGATGAAGGGTTAAGGGAAGCGACGGACCGAATATGAACATCTAAAGTTCAACTTATATAGTGGAAGGGGAATGGAGATGATAGGCAGTCTGCCGGCAACACCTATGGAATGGGCACAACAGGCCTGTGATTCTTTAATGGATACTTATAAAGCAGGAGAGCTGCCTCCAGCCCACCGCTGGCATTACCATCAGGGTGTGTTCCTGTGCGGTATGGAACTATTGTGGGAAGCTGTCCAGGAGGACCGCTATATTGAATATATTCAGCAATATGTGGATGATCTGGTGGATGAGAACGGCAATTTGTATTTTGCCCGGGACGAGCTGGATGCGGTTCAGGCAGGATTGCTGCTGTTCACGCTGCATGAGCGGACCGGCCAGCCGAAGTACCGGATTGCTGCCGATAAGCTGCGCAACCTGCTGCTGACGCTGAACCAGACCTCGGAAGGCGGATACTGGCACAAGGATAAATATCCGAACCAAATGTGGCTGGATGGGCTGTATATGGCCGGAGTATTCTCCCTTAAATATGCCAATGCGTATGGCGAAACCGGCTTGCGAGAAACCGTATTGCATCAGGAGCGGCTGATGCGGAGGCATATGAAGGATGAGGCCACGGGACTCCTGTACCATGCCTGGGATGAGAGCAAACGCATGCCCTGGGCGAACCCGCAAACCGGCTGCTCCCCGGAGTTCTGGAGCCGGTCGCTGGGCTGGTACGGACTCGCCGTCTCGCAGTTCCTGGATCTGCTACCTGCCGGCGATCCGGGTAGAGCGGAGCTCGCTACCGAACTGGGCAGCTTCGTCGAAGCTCTCATCCGGTATCAGGATGGGGGGAGCGGACTGTGGTATCAGGTAGCCGACAAAGGCAACCAGCCGGATAACTGGCTGGAGACCTCGGGCTCCTGCTTGTTCGTCTATACCATTGCCAAGGCTGTGAAGCACGGCATCGCTCCACCCGGGGCATTGGCCGCTGCCCGCAAGGGGTATGAGGGCTTGATCCGGGTGCTGAAGCAGGACGAAGAGGGCAGGCTGATTCTGCCTGACATCTGCATCGGCACATCGGCGGGTGATTATGAGAACTACGTCACCCGGCCGAAGGTAAGCAATGATCTGCACGGCGTCGGCGCACTGGTCATGGCTTGTGTGGAGATGCAGTCTTTGTATGACGGAGCAGCGTCTGCGGGTTGAGATTAGCGCGGAGGGGGTGGCCGTAGGGGCGCTGCGGCGCGCTTTCACGGCAGAAGTAGCTGGGCTGCTCCGGTGTGATGGCCAGGAGCGACGTGAACTGGCGCGGAACGGACTAATCAGAGGTAGAAATACCTCTGATTCCGTCCACTTGGCCCGGAAAGGCCCCATCAGAGGTAGAAATACCTCTGGTTCCGTCAATCTGGCCAGAACCGGCCCCATCAGAGGTAGAAATACCTCTGATTCCGTCCACCTGGCCCGGAAAGGCCCCATCAGAGGTAGAAATACCTCTGGTCCCGTCCACTTGGCCCGGAACGGCCCCATCAGAGGTAGAAATACCTCTGGTTCCGCTCATCTGGCCCGGAAAGGCCCCATCAGAGGTAGAAATACCTCTGATTCCGCCTAACTGGCCCGGAACGGCCCAATTAGAGGTAGAAATACCTCTGGTTCCATCCACCTGGCCCGGAACGGCCCCATCAGAGGTAGAAATACCTCTGGTTCCGCCTAACTGGCCCGGAACGGACCAATCAGAGGTAAAAATACCTCTAGTCCCGTCCACCTGGCCCGGAACGGGCCCATCAGAGGTGAACCCAGGGAGGAAATTCCGTTGATTGCATGGAAGGAGTGTAGCTGGTGTTTAATATAGTCGATTATGGAGCCCTGCGGGACAGTGGAGAACCCGCCACAAGCGCGATTGCGGCTGCGATTGCAGCGGCGGGTGAGGCGGGTGGAGGGACGGTGTATGTCCCGGCGGGCACTTTTTTGACGGGGGCAATCCAGCTCCAGAGTAATATTGAATTGCACTTAAGTCCAGGGGCCGTAATGTCATTCAGTACCCTTCCACAGGACTTTCCGGCAGTGGAGTCCAGATGGGAGGGTGTGAAGCGGGAGGTGCACTCCCCCTGCATCTTCGGTAAGGATTTGGTCAACATCTCCATTACCGGTAGCGGTACCATTAACGGCAACGGTAATCCGTGGTGGGAGAAGCACAGGAATCATCCGGAGCAGCTTGAGCATCCGCGTCCGACGTTGATCGGTCTCAGCGGTTGCCGGAGGGTTACCATCAAGGATGTGTTGCTGATGAATTCACCGAGCTGGACAGTGAATCCTATCGGCTGTAGCAATGTAACGATTGACAATGTATCCATCCTGAACCCGGCAGACTCGCCGAATACGGATGGAATCAACCCCGAATCCTGCTCAGGTGTTCATATCAGCAACTGTCACATTGATGTGGGCGATGACTGCATCGCGATCAAAGCAGGGACCGAAGACACAATGGAGCGTATTCCCTGCGAGAACATCACCATTACCAACTGCACGATGGTCCATGGACATGGAGCGGTTGTGCTCGGCAGTGAGATGAGCGGCGACATCCGCAATGTGACAATCAGTAACTGTGTGTTCAAGCAGACCGACCGTGGAATCCGCATGAAATCCAGACGCGGGAGGGGTGGGATCATCGAAGATATCCGAATCAGCAATATTGTGATGGAGGACGTCATTTGCCCATTTACGCTCAATCTGTATTATTTCTGCGGACCGCGCGGCAAGGAGAAATACGTCTGGGACAAAAATCCCTATCCCGTTACCGCTGAAACGCCTTGTTTTCGCCGGATTCATTATGCCAATATTACAGCCCGGAATGTCCATGCTGCTGCAGGATTCCTGTATGGACTTGCGGAGCAGCATGTCTCGGAGATTACATTCACGAACGTGGATATCTCAATGGCGAAGAATGCGGTACCCGGAGCTCCGGATATGATGACAGGGCTTGAGCCGATGAAGGGACGGGGCTTTTATCTGGGATATGTACGGGATGTGCAATTCCGCCAGGTGACGGTTGAGAATCACGAAGGCCCCGCTTTCTACATTGAGAACGGGGAAGAGGTCGAGCTTATGAACTGCCGGTCCAAAAACACCGTCAAACCGGAAAAGCTGATCGAACGGGTTACCGTTGAGCCGGTCAGCAGTTAAGTGAAAAGTATTGATATGGAACCGTGGCCCGTTTGGGGGCTGCGGTTTTTTTGGCTGCTTAAGTTCGAAGGGGAAAGGTAATAGATAATAGAAGGTTTGCTTTTGCCGGGTTTGTTCGGGAAAACGTTTTGCAATCTAGAACGCTTGAAGCTATAATTAGTACCAAGTACTAATATCAGATACTAATTTATGGGGTGATACTTTTGAAGGGTGCCAAAATTACTGCAATCGGAGCTTATGTTCCGGCCCGGAGACTTACGAATAGCGATCTGGAGCAGATCGTGGATACCGATAATGAGTGGATTATCCAGCGGACCGGAATCCGTGAACGCCGAATTAGCCGTGAGGATGAATATACCAGTGATTTATGTGCAGCCGCTGTGCTGGATCTGATGAATCGTTACGGAAAAAGTGTGCAGGATGTCGATATGATCCTCGTAGCCACAAGTACGCCCGATTTTCCTTTTCCTTCGGTTGCATCCATTCTGCAGAACCGTCTGGGGATTCAGCCTACAGCCGGAGCAATGGACATGAGTGCTGCCTGCGCCGGATTTGTCTATGCGCTGCATACGGCACATGCCTACGTGGCTTCCGGTCTGCACCGTAAGGTGCTGGTTCTTGGGGCGGATGCGTTATCTAAAATTACAGACTATACCGACCGGAGCACCTGTATCCTTTTTGGTGACGGGGCTGGGGCTGTGCTGGTGGAGAGCGATGAACAAATGGATGGCTTCGCCGGGTTCCATCTGGGCAGTGACGGCAGCGGGGCGCATCATGTATACCGCACAGGCCTGTCGCACAGGGTGAATGAGATAGATCTTATAGACACTGGCAAGCTGGTGCAAAATGGCCGTGAAGTGTTCCGCTGGGCGGTACGTACCGTGCCTCAGGGTGTGCAGCAGGTGCTGGACCATGCCGGAATCAGCCTGGACCAGGTGGACTGGTTCATTCCGCACAGCGCCAATTTGCGGATGATTGAACCGATCTGTGAGCGGTTGAATTATCCTTTTGAGCAGGCATTATATAGTCTTGAATATTTCGGGAATACTTCAGCCGCCAGCATTCCGCTTGCCCTGGATCTTGGTATCCGCGAGGGTAAGGTCGTGAACGGCCAGCAGATTCTGCTGTATGGCTTTGGTGCGGGGCTAACGCATGCTGGTCAATTGGTGAAGCTGGCACTGGCCCCCGAGGTCTCGCCTCCCACCCCTCTCTAACCGAAAAATGACGCCCAAAACCAGAAAAACAGTGCCTTGAACCCTTACATCAAATAAGGGATTATATTATCGAAAGTGTTTTCGAATAGTGTTGTCTGCTTAAGAAAGTAAAAGTTGCGCCGGAGGGAGGACTGCTGAGAGCACTGTGGGGTTGTTACAGATTGCTAAGATCACCATGGGTAGCTGACGTTGCTGATGATACAGTGTGAGGCTGCTGCATAAGTACTTTAGCTGCTTGGATACTTAAGGGCCTTCAAAGGAAAGCGAGCATGCTGGTGAGGCTCACCGTTAATAGAAAGCTGACGTCAAGGGTTCACCAGCTCGCGGCAGGCCTGCTTTCGGGTTAGCGCGTCACACGGCTGCCGCAGGATTCGCGGACGATCAGCGCCGGTTCGACGACAAAGGAACCGCCGTCCGACTGATTGTTGATGAGATCGAAGAGCATATGTGCCGCGAGCACGCCGAGACGTTCTTTATTCTGGCGGATGGTAGTCAGTGTGGGGCTGGTGTATTTGCAGGCTTCGATGTCATCGCAGCCGATGACGGCAACATCCTCGGGGATCCGCAGCCCCTGTTCCTTCAAGGCCCGGATCGCACCCAGGGCGAGCAGATCGGAGGCGGCGAAGACCGCTTTTGGCAAACTTCCGGTCTTCAGCAGCTGCTGCATCGCCGCATAGCCGCTGGATTCGAAGAAGTCGTCCCCATGCACGAACCACTTCCGGTTCAGGGTCAGGCCGAAGCTTTCAATCGCTTTTACGTATCCGGCTTCCCGCTGGTTGGAGATCTCCGAGTCCGCCGTACTTCCGATGAACCCAAGCTCTCTGTGGCCGAGCAGATAGAAGTGCTCCACCACCTTGGAGGCGATCTGGAAATTGTCAGACATCACAAATCCGGACTTTGTGCCGGTCAGTTCCAGGTCTACGCCGATGCAGGGGATGCTGCTCTTATCGAGATCGCGGATCGCCGGCTCCATCTTTTGCCCGGAGATAATGACGCAGCCGTCGACATTAAAATGCAGACAACGGGAGTAATAATCTCCGCTGCTAATGAACTTCTCGTTGGAGAAGAAGATCAGATCGTAGCCCAGCACACCCATCTGTTTCTTGAAGGAATTCAGCACCTCCACAAAAAATGGATGCGTGAATTCAACATTAAGCTCACCGGCAAAAATAACCCCGATCAGGTTGGACTTTTTGGTGGCAAGTGTCTTGGCGGAGTTGGAGGGGGAGTACCCGGTCTGCTCGATGATTTCCATGACCCTTTTTTTTGTTTTTTCGGAAACATCGCTGTAATTATTCATGATTTTCGAAACGGTAGAGACGGAGACACCCGCCATTTCAGCGATTTTTTTAATATTCATTTGCATGGAAATCCAACCTCCGCTTATCCGTGCATTCAGTCCAAAAGACTGCTACGCCGCGCTTATTCATGAATTTAAGTCTATTCAACTTGCTGTAGCAAGTCAAACGGTTATTGTATGAGAAGTACGCGGGCTGGCATGGATTGCACGGATTAGAGTGTATTGATGCGGGTATTTTCGAAACCGATTTCGATTTTACACGGGAATGAACAATAGGACTTCGGGGAGGAATAAAAAGGATGAAGAAAAAGGTATCCGGTCTGCTTGCTGCCATGGTTCTGGCCTCAGGGCTTTTGTCACCGCTGGGCAGCGGCGGGGGCCGCGCAGAAGCTGCCTCCGGTCAGACGGCAGAGAATGATTCAGCTTTGCAGACAAACCGCGTAACGGCAGCGGAAGGAAATCCATCCGGCTACGATATATTGAAAGCGTTTACTGATGTGCCGGCGGATAGCTGGGCAGCCCGTGGGGTTCAGCGCTGGAGCGGGATTGGAGTTGTCAGCGGCTATGGGGACGGCACGTTCCGGCCCAATGCTCCGGTGACGAAAGCGGAATTTGCCGTAGTGATCAACCGCATCTTTAACTACACCGTAGAAGCTGCCACCCTCCCTGCTGATGTACCTGCATCTGCATGGTACAGGAGCGATATTGCCAAAGGCATCGCGGCAGGCTATTTAAGCACGGGCAAGGACAATCATCTGGCACCCGCAGCTCCGTTAACGCGTGCCGAGGCGGCCGTGGCTTTGCAGAAGATTTTCAAGCTGGAAGCGGGAGGGCAAACGGCTTACAGCGATTTGACCGGGGGGGACAGCGAGGTTAGGGAAGCAGCGGCGGCACTTGCGGCCGCGGGATATATTAAGGGCTATCCGGGCAGCTTGTTCAAGCCGGAGGGGAGAATATCCCGTGCGGAGCTCGCTGTCCTTGCAGATCGGATGGTGCCGGGGCTGCTGCGCTCGAAAGGGGAAGCCACACTTGGAAAGGTGCAAGGAAATGTGGTGCTGAACCAAGCCGGGATCACACTGAAAGACACTGTGATTGAGGGGAATCTCTACCTCACGGAGGGAATTGGTGAAGGTAATGCCCTGCTTGAAAGGGTGAAAGTGACGGGCACAACCTTTATCCGCGGCGGCGGCGAGCATAGCGTGGGTCTTCAGAACAGTGAAATAGGCAGAGTGCAGGCAGCCAAGTCTGATGGGAAAATCCGCATTTATGCCAGCGGCACCACCTCAGTTGGAACCGTGCAGCTGAATTCGGGAGCTACGCTAGAGGAGAATGGACTGACAGGAACGGGATTTACGGATGTAGAAATCTTAAACGGTGTAAAGGCAGCAGCGTTAAAAGGCAGCTTCTCTGCTGTCTCCACAGCTGGATCAGTTAATGGCGGCCTTAGTCTGATGCTCTCCGGCAAGGTCAGCAAGCTAACCCTGGGCAGTCCGAGCCAGGTTATGCTGGCAGATGATGCCCGGGTCGCAGAGCTGCTGCTTACCGCGACTGCCAAGGGCACTTCCCTTCAGGGCAGCGGCATCTTCGGCGCTGTCCTGAACAATGCTGAAGGCGTCACCGCCGGCGGCGTTCCGCTGAAGCAGGGCAGCAGCGGTGCAGTCACCGTAACGCCAGCCGTGACCCAGGGACCAGCAGGCTCATCCGGCACGAACCCGCCGGCCACAGTCACGCCAACCGCAACAGCTACACCGGCCGCAACAGCTACACCGGCCGCAACGGCTACGCCGACCGCGACAGCCACACCAACGGCTAAGCCAACTTCAACTCCTGCGGCCGATCCTTGGACGCTGGTGTGGAATGATGAGTTCAACGACAATACCATAGACCCGGCGAAGTGGACCTATGACCTGGGGGACGGCACGGCAGTCGGCAATCCGGGCTGGGGCAACAATGAGCTGGAATGGTACACCAATGAAGCGAAAAATGTGAAAGAAGCGGACGGTAAGCTGATCATTACGGCCCGTAAAGAAGCACAGGGAGGCAAGGAATACACCTCCTCCCGGATCAAAACGAAGAATTTGTTCAGCAAGAAATACGGTAAATTCGAAATCCGTGCTAAAGCGCCTGTAGGCAAAGGCTACTGGCCGGCGATCTGGATGCTGCCGGAGAACTATGTCTACGGTTCATGGGCGGCCTCCGGGGAAATCGATATTATGGAAAGCTGGGGCAGCCGGCCAGGCACGGTCGCGGGTACGATCCATTACGGCGCCCAGTGGCCTGACAATGTATATTCAGGCAAGGAATATGTATTGCCGGGCAACTCAACAATTGAGCAGTTCCACACCTATTCTATGGAATGGGAGCCGGGGGAAATCCGCTGGTATGTGGATGGTGTACTGTATTCCACCAAAAATGACTGGTATAGCTTAAGTAACGGCCAGCCGGCGAACAACGCTTATCCGGCACCGTTCAACCAGGAGTTTCATCTGCTGATGAACCTGGCGGTGGGCGGTAATTTTGACGGCAACCCTACAGCGGAGACGGTATTTCCGCAGACCATGGAAATCGATTATGTCAGAGTCTACGAGTTGACAGGCCGCCCTTACCGCGAGCCGGTACCCGTCACAATTGCGAAGGAGCCGTATCTTGAAGGTTCACTGCCGCCGCTTGCAGATGGCAACCTGATTCATAACAACGGATTCACCGAGCAGACGGGGGGCGATGCCGGAATGGGCATCCCGAATACCGCCCATTGGGTGCTGTATAAGGAAGCCGGAGCGGAAGCGGCGGTATCGCTTGATCCGATTGGCGGGCAGAATTACCTTAAGGTGAATATAACCAGCCCTGGGGGCAATTCATATTCCATTCAGCCACAGGCCATAGTGTCGCTGGCCAAGGGAAGAACCTACAAGCTCAGCTTCGACGCGAAGACGGATACTTCGCGGAATATCAGCGTCCGGCTGACGGGCGGGCAGTCCCGTGGTTATCAGGCCTATTCACCGTCACTTAAGGCCGAGCTGACTTCATCGCTGAAGCATTTCGAAACCATGTTCCAGATGAAGGAGAACTCCGACATTGCCGCCCGGGTAGAATTCAACTTGGGTACAAATGCTTCTCCGGTATGGTTCGGCAACGCGCGGCTCGAAGAGATCGACAGTATTCCATTCGATCATGACCGGGCGAAAACGCCGCTGGGCAGCGGCAACCATCTGTACAACGGCACCTTTGATCTGGGCGAGCCGAACCGGCTCAGCTACTGGCATGCCGAAGCCTCCGGAGGAGCAGCGGTCAGTCCTAAGGTGGACGATGCAGGCCGATTAAATCTGCAGATCAGCGGTTCTGGCAGTGGGGACTCCGATGTCCGTCTGTTGCAGAAAGGGATATTCCTGGTGCAGGATCAGGATTATAAGCTTACCTTTGACGCGGATGTGCCTTCCCCGCGCACTGCAGTAATTGAGCTGCAGGGCAGAGATGGCACGGTCTACGCTTCTAAGACAATCTCTCTGAAGAAGGGAGCCCAGCAGGTGGAGGCTGTATTCCCTGATCTCGCCGGAGCAACCGATACGCTGGGACAATTTGTACTCCATCTTGGCGGAGCCGTGGGCACCATCCAGCTGGATAACTTCCTGCTGGTGCGGACCAGCTTCTACTATGATCCTTCGCTGGTTTATTACCCGCTGGTGAACGGGGATTTCAGCTTTGGCTTTAACAGCTGGGAGCGGCTGCTGACGGAGCAGGGTGGAGCAAGCACCGCTGCGGTTACGAAAGGGGCAGCCACATTTCAGATTACCAATACCGGAAGCCAGCCCCATTCGGTAATGCTGTTCCAGAATGGGCTGAAGGTTGCCAGCGGTCAGGATTACGTCCTTGAATTCGATGTAAGTTCAAGTGTTGCCCGGAAAATTAGTATCACTGCGGAGAATGCTTCGTATCAGCCCTCTTTTGCGCAGATCGTGAAGATTACACCGGATACCGCTCACTACAGATTCGAATTCCGCCAAGGGATCAACGACACCCTGTCGCTGAAATTCCTGCTGGGCAAGGTGGATGGGGCGAGTGTTACCCAGGCGCATGAGGTGGTGATCGACAATGTGAAATTGGAGATCAAGAATGCGCCGGCCAAGCCGCAGGAGCTGCTCGGAGACAGCACGAACAATCGGGTATCCCAGCCGGTAGAACTGACTTTCACTGAGAATGCAGCCTGGCGCAGCAGTATCAAGACGGTGAAGGTGAACGGCACTGCGCTTGCGGTGGGGCAGTATACCGTAGAAGCAGGCAAAATTACGATAGCCGCAGCTGCTTTCCCGGCTGAAGGCAGCTATATCATTTCGGTGGAAGCGGATGGCTATGTCAGTGCTACCGTATCCCAGACTATTCTGGCGAATGATAACAATCTGGTCGTGAACGGTTCATTTGCCAGCGGTAAAAGCGGATGGTCTACCTGGTCCGGGGAAGGCGGGGTATCTTCGTTTAACGTCAATGAGGGTGTTGCGGAGATAGGGATTTCTGTTGCCGGAACGGCCGCCTGGCATACGCAGTTTTTCCAGGAGGGCATTCCGCTCCAGGCCGGTAAGACCTATGAGCTCAGCTTCAAAGCCAAGTCGACCGTTCCAAGACAGATTATCGTGGAGTACAGCGGCACCTCTGCCGCAGCGTCGCAGGCGAAGTTCGAGGTTTCCGCGACCTGGGCGACCTACAGCGCACAATTTACCGTGGATAACAATAGTCCGCTGAAGCTGAATTACCTGGTCGGTGCGGCCATGGGAGACGACAAGACGGCGAATAGCACGCCGCATACGCTCTCCTTTGACGATATCAGGGTTACAGAAGTGGAAGGCGGGGGTGGTGCACCTGTGCAACCCGCCAGCGGTACGCTGGATAATGGAGTCTTTGATGCGGCAAAAGGCCTCTCTGGATGGACGCAATACTTCGATGGCACCGGTTCTGCTGCTGCGGTGAACGGAGAACTGTCTGTCGCGCTGACGGGTACGGGAACAGCCAATTACAGTGCACAGGTGGATTATGCCAATTTGAAGCTGGTGCAGGGCAAGACGTATACGCTGAGTTTTGAAGCCCGCTCCGATGTGGACCGTTTGATTGAAGTTGCTGTGGAGCATAAGGGCGGGGATTTCACGAAATATTTACCGGCAAAAGCTGTCGCATTGACGGGCAGCATGAGCACTTACAGCTACACTTTCACCATGGCGGGCGGCACGGATGCCGGAGCGCATCTGGTCTTCCTCATGGGTCTGATTGCAGGCAACAGTGACAGTACCAACAGTGCGATACAAGCAGGCCATCATATTTTCATTGATAATGTAAGCTTGGCAGAGGTTCTGTAAGGGGCATAATTATTCCATAAACGTCAAACAGCCGAAGTCCTGTGATTCAGGATCTCGGCTGTTTATTTTGCGTGAATATGAGGGATATGATGCAGAATGCCCTAAGATTCTTTAGGAATCAGTTCGAAAATTTTGCCGGTTTCCAGTGCTTCAATCAGCTTCAGCAGCCAGCGGTAGTATTTAATCGCTTCTTCAATCTTGACTTCATCGGTACGTAGCAGCTGCTCCATAGCCGGTTCATCTGCATACTCACTCTTCATAAGCTGGATTTCGTGAAGCGATTTGCCGAGTGCGGTCATATTTCCTTCGACGGCTTTTCTCCATTTAATAGAGAAGTAGTCACTGAAGTTCTGATGCCAGTCAGGCACAACCTCGAATAGATCCTTGCGGGTCCCTTTTCCCCATACCTTGTCGATCATCTTCAGATCCAGCAGGGTGCGCACCCCTGTACTCATGGATGTCTTGCTCATTCCCATCGTCCGGCTCAGTTCATCCAGTGTTACAGGACCCTGATTGAAGTACATATAACCGTATAAATGCCCAATGGACAGTGTAATACCGTACAAATCCATATTTTTGCCGATGGAATCAATAACGCGTTCCCGGGCTTTGCTGATTCGCTCTGCTTGTTCGGGCGCAAGCCCTTCTAAATCATTCATAAGGTCCCTCCTGAGGTGTAGGCTAATGACTGCAAACCTCTATTGTGTATTGTAATCAAATCCCTGTCCATAAGTAAAGAATTCGTCAGGAACGGGATTTGCCGTTAAACAGAGTATTCTATACATAAAGTATGTAAAGTTAAAACTGTACACTAAATTTTAAGTGTATATGAACTTTGCGTCGCTTTTCACATGTCAGGTACACTAGTTCGAGTGAAGTAAGCCAGAAAATTTGCTAGCCGGAAGAAGGAGGTCACCATGGCAATTATTGAGGTGAAGCAGTTAACCAAGGTATTTGGTCATGATGCGGGACGGGCTCTTCCATTATTAGAACAAGGATGGTCCAAAGAGAAAATCGCCCAGGAAGCCAAGCTGACGGTTGGTGTCAACAAGGCGGATTTCCGCATCGAAGAAGGAGAAATATTCGTCATTATGGGATTGTCCGGCAGTGGCAAGTCCACACTGGTCCGGTTATTGAACCGTTTGATAGAGCCTACAGGGGGACAGGTGCTTTTTAAAGGCAAGGATGTTGTCCAAATGAATCCTGAGCAGCTGCGCCAGTTCCGCCGTAAGAATATCGGCATGGTGTTCCAGAAGTTCGCATTGTTCCCGCACCGCAGCGTGCTGGCGAATGCTGAATACGGTCTTGAAGTGCAAGGGGTAGAGAAAAAAGAAAGAACACGGCTTGCGATGGAAGCTCTGCAGCTCGTAGGCCTTAAAGGCTGGGAGCATCACCGCCCTGATCAGCTAAGCGGAGGCATGCAGCAGCGGGTAGGCCTTGCACGCGGACTTGCGAATGATCCGGATATCCTGCTGATGGATGAGGCCTTCAGTGCGCTGGACCCGCTGATCCGCAAGGATATGCAGCAGGAGCTCCTGGAGCTGCAGTCCAAGATGAAGAAGACGATAGTATTCATTACGCATGATCTGGATGAGGCCCTGCGCATCGGTGACCGCATCGCCCTGATGAAGGATGGCGTGATTGTGCAGATCGGTACGCCGGAAGAGATTCTGATCCAGCCTGCCAATAAATATGTAGAGCGATTTGTCGAGGATGTCGATCTGTCCAAGGTGCTGACCGCAGCCCATGTGATGCGTCAGCCGGAAATGATCCGGCCGGAGCGCGGTCCGCGCGTTGCGCTGCAATTGATGCGGGACAGCGGCGTGTCCAGCCTGTATGTAGCTGACAAAGAAATGAAGCTGCAGGGTGTGGTCACGGCGGAGGATGCAGCGCAGGCGCTCAAGGAGAACAAGTCCATCCTTGAGGTGATGCGCCGGGAGATTCCGCGTGTATCTCCGGATACACTGCTGAATGATCTGTTTGAACTTATGTCTGAGACGCATCTGCCTGTTGCAGTAGTGGACGAGGGCAGCAAGCTCAAGGGCATTGTCATCAAAGGGGCTGTTTTGTCCGCCCTGGCGGGCAATGCGGTTCCGGAAGGAGATGGAATTCGGTGAATATTCCTAAGTTGCCTCTGGGCAAAGCGATCGAATGGCTGGAGAACTGGCTGACCACTTATCTGGGTCCCTTGTTCGACTTCATTCATATGATTATCGGCGGAATGGTGGGCGGCATCGAGACGGCGCTCACTATTCTTCCAGCCCTGGTTCTAATTGTGATTATTACGGCTCTGGCCTATTGGATCGGCAAATGGCGTATGGCGCTCTTTGCCCTTGCCGGACTGCTCCTGATCGACAATCTCGGTCTTTGGGGACCGTCAATGCAGTCCCTTGCACTTGTGCTGACAGCCTCGGTGCTGGCGGTGCTGATCGGCGTACCGCTTGGCGTGCTTTGCGCGCAGAGTAACGGAGTGCAGAATACAGTGACTCCAGTACTGGACTTCATGCAGACCATGCCGGCGTTTGTCTATCTGCTGCCTGCGGTATCTTTCTTTTCACTCGGGGTGGTTCCCGGTGTGATTGCTTCCATTATTTTT
The DNA here is from genome assembly GCF_001909095.1 of Paenibacillus sp. P46E. Lineage (NCBI taxonomy): Bacteria > Bacillati > Bacillota > Bacilli > Caryophanales > Paenibacillaceae > Paenibacillus > Paenibacillus sp. P46E. The sequence continues at coordinate 157,101 of NZ_LVYZ01000003.1, read as the reverse complement.
GCCATACCGCCTACCATCCGCCTGACCAATCTGGGCATCCGCCAGGTTTCCCCGGAACTGGTGGAAGCCGCAGATGCGTTCGGCTCCACAGCGGGCCAGAAGCTGTATAAGCTGCAGCTGCCGATTGCGCTGCCGACTATTATGGCCGGTGTTAACCAGACCATCATGCTCTCGTTGTCGATGGTCGTGATCTCGTCAATGATCGGAGCGCAGGGCGTAGGCGCCTACGTATACCGGGCTGTGTCACAAGCCAAGACGGGTGCGGGTTTTGAAGCAGGGATTGCCATCGTGATTATCGCGATTCTGCTTGACCGCATGACACAGAAACTGGTTAAACCCAAAAACGGATAGGAGTTGTTATTCATATGAAGAAAAAAACATGGGGTATACTAATGCTGATCTTGCTGGTGGCGGTCGCCGCCGGTTGTTCGTCCAATTCGTCCAAGGGGAATCCAAAGGTAAAACTGGCCTATGTGGCCTGGGATTCAGAAATCGCCAGCACGAATGTAGTCAAAGAAGTGCTGGAGTCCAAACTGGGAGCTACAGTGGAAATGCTACAGGTCGATGCCGGACCGATGTGGGCGGGAATTGCAGACGGCAGTGCCGATGGTATGGTAGCCGCCTGGCTGCCGGGTACGCACGCCTCTTATCTGGAAAAATACGGGAAGGATATCGAGGATTTGGGCCCGAATCTTGAGGGTACCAAAACCGGGCTTGCCATTCCAGCCTATATGGATATACAGTCTATCGAGGATCTGAAGAATGCTGATGTGGCGAAGTCGCTGAATCACCAAATCATTGGAATTGAACCCGGTGCCGGTATCATGACTACGAGTCAAAAAGCAGTGGATGCCTATGGACTAAGCGAATATACCCTGCTGGAGAGTTCTTCGGCGGCGATGGCACAGGAGCTGCAAAAGGCTTATGCGGACAATCAGCCGATTGTCGTTACCGCATGGACGCCCCACTGGATGTTCGCCAATATGGACCTGAAGTACCTGGAAGATCCGAAGGGCATCTATGGCGGAGCTGAGCAGATCCATACGATGGTCCGCAAAGGTCTGAAGGATGATATGCCGGGTGTCTACCAATTCCTGGACCAGTTCCAGTGGACAGCGGAGGATATGGCACAGGTAATGGTGGATATCCAGGGAGGTATGTCACCAGAGGATGCTGCAAAAGTCTGGGTTTCGGAACATGAGGAGCAAGTAAACGGCTGGATTACCGGAATTGAATAACTGATCTTTTAAATTTGCGGTATTTTGCAGCGGCTAAAAATGTATGCTATGATGTATGGAACATACGGCTACAATTTTGTAACTTGTACGCTAAGCTTCTGTTCCTACATATCATATATGCACTAAGCAGATTCATTTATTAGACACCCCGTAAGGGGTGTTTTTCTTGAAATATAAGAATTTATGTGATTCACGCCGCGCCGGTCCAAGGATGCAAGAAAGGAGGCTGCTCCATGACAGAGACCATTAATGCCTGGATCGATTGGCTGCTGCAAACACTCGGACTCAGCGGACCGTATATCCTGTTCGTCACCATTCCGCTAGCGGTACTACAGAGTCTGTTCGGATTTTTCCCCCTGGCGATCCTTATTGTCCTTCATGTGTCTGTATTTAATGTAATCGGAGGAATGGTCATCAGTTGGCTGGCCTGCAATTTGGGGGCAATCCTCACCTACTTCCTCTTTCGGCGGTTTCTCTACGACTGGTTCGACCGGAAATGGCGCTCCAAGCTGAAGCGGTATGACAAGTGGCAGCGCTACCTGGACCGCTATGGTATCTGGACACTGGTGCTGCTGCGGACGGTCCCGGTCGTACCCAGCAATATTATTAACTTCATGTCAGCGGTGTCGCCGATTAAGGTACCGGCTTTTATCTGGGGGACGGTTCTTGGCAATCTTTCTTATATCTGGCTGTTCGGAACGATCAGTTCAACACTTGTTGTCCCAAGAGAGGAATGGAACGGATTCCTGACCTGGTATGGAGTATTTGTCCTTGTTCTTCTTGCTATCTTTATCCGCCGCCACTGGGGACATCTGCAGGAGGATAAGCGGAGCCGGATGGAATAGCGATTGTGGTAAACAATGAGGAGTGTTTCTTCCGGGAATGTACCCGGGGAACATTCTTCTTTTTTTTGCCGTTCCCGAATAGCCTATAGTAACCGGAGGCGGCTTGACCTCCGGGAAGGCGGGGAGGGACAGAGGGTATGGGCAGAATTAAAAAATGGGGGAGCCGAAGCGCAAGAGTCCCGGGTTTGCGGCGGCTGAGGCTACCCAAGCTCAGCTGGGACGGCATTCCGAGAGCCGCGGGACGGAGCCCGGCGTTCAAGGCCAGGCCAGCAAAGGGGGGAATCCCAAGACTTGCAGGCGCAAGTCCGGCATTCCGGGCCAAGCCCTCCAAGGCGGGGGGACGGCTGTCTGTTCTAAGGATAGGGTATGGAGAGCCCAAGCGAAGCAATCTTCTCCGTCTGCCGGGCCGGATGAAGAGAAAGAATACGGCCTCTGTTTCAAAGGGACCGAGTCAGAGACCGCATAATCGGGGCAGATTCTGGATTATTTTCAGTCTGGTGCTTATTCTGTCGGTCATGCAGAGTTTCCGTTATGTGGAAAAGCATTTGCAGCCGCCTATTCTTCATTTGGCGCAAATCCGCGTGAAGCAGATTGCCACGGAATCGATTAATAAGGCGATCACCTCCCAAGTGGCCGACAAGGGAAACGCCGAAGCACTGATTGACTGGAAAACGGACAAGAACGGTAAAATATCAGGCTTTATGCTTAATTATAAGGAGCATATGCGTATTACCTCACAGGCGGCAGAGGTGATACAATCCACGTTGAAGGAACTGCACAATCAGACGGAGCATATTCCGCTCGGCCAGGCATTGGGAAGCTCGCTGATTGCTTCCTACGGTCCGAATATACCGGTCAAGATTGAACCGCAGGGTGCGGTGAAGGTGGAGCTTAATACACGCCAGCAGGATGCCGGAATTAATATGATTCTGGTCGAGGTCTATATTCATATCGTTACAGAGGTGGCAGTCATTATCCCATTCGATGTAGAGCCGCAGGTTGTGGATACGGAAATTCCCGTTTCTTATCTGATGGTGGTGGGCGATGTCCCGATGTACTACTACGATAACCAGGGTCAGCCTGTCGGAGTGAACGGCAGCAACGCGCCTGGAATTGCCATCCCCGCTCCTCCCACAGGCGGGAGCCAGACAGGACCATCGGTGCCAAGCGGAGGCAATGCGGGAAATAATAGTTCCACAGGCGGTATGGACGATTCTAAGAATTCCGGTACACCGAATACCAGTCCTGCAGGAGATGAGACAGGCAGCAGCTCCGGTATGGACAGTCTGTGAAGTCACTCCGGATTCGTTCCGCCTGAAAGTTTATCTTAAATGTGAGGGATATACTAGATATTTGGCTCATACACTTTAGGCAGCATCATTTTTACCTAAATGGAGAGTGAGCCCTGATGTCATATGAATCTGATTATTCTGCCAGCATAGAACGTCTGGCGGGCAGATATAGGTACTTGGAGCAGGAAGGACTGCTTCCCCTACCGGTGAAAGACGGTATAACTCTAGTGGTCCAGCTGCGTCATGCCGGGTGGGCTGTGGAATGCCTGAATCTTCTTCAGCAGCACTCCGGTGCTTCTGTCATGTTGATTGGCGTCGCCATGGATCGGGATTTCCCGCTGCCACCCTTGGTGGAGGCTTTTCCGGGGGCAACCTTCATTCCCTATGAATCGGGAAATGATGGGGTGAACGAAGCCCTGGCTTATGCCGGGACCCCTTATGTCGCGCTAATTGAAGATACGGTGATGGTATCTCCGGGCTGGATTGGCCATCTGCTGTGGCCTTCAATCGATGATCCGGCTGTCCAGGTCATTGCGCCCCGCTCCTCTACAGAACTTGGGGAGGGGAGGGAGCAGCTGCATTTTGGCACCGATCTGGAATTGTCCGCTTATGTCTGCCATACCCTGGAACGGCAGCAGGGCGGCTGGCATGAGGTGGAGGTACTGGGCGGCTCCTGCCTGATCTTCACCAGGGAACTGCTGCTGCGGATCGGCGGGTTCGATCCGGGGCTTGTCCGGCGGCAGCTGATGGTGGCCGACTGGTGCCTCCGGGCCCGGCAGCTGGGGGTTCGTCTTGCGCTGAGTGATGCCGTGTACGTTCATTCGCTTCATTCGCTAGAGGCGGATCAAGGAGGCAAGCAGGAAGGAGAGCAGGCGTACCTCGCCAAATGGGGACTGGATGCCAGTACAGTGAAGATGGATACAGATGCGGGTATTCTTCCGGTACCTGCGGATGTATCCATTTTGCTGCCAAGGCCCGGGATACCGCTGGGAAGATCGGCGGTTGCCCCGGTTCCGCTCGTCACAGCAGTCGTCTTTTCTGAAGGAATACTAACCTCCGGGCAGTCTCTTCGATCCCTGCAGCGGCTGCAGGAGCAGCAAAGCTATGGCAACATCCGCTGGGTTTGGGTCAGGGATATCCGCAGTGAAGCTCACCCGGAAATTGCTGTGCGGGAGCAGGATGCCGTCATAGCCGTTCAAGGTGAGAAATCCTGGCTTCATGCGCTGGAGAACGTCTCCGCCTTATACGGTAGCGAGATTGTAGTCTATCTCTCTGCTTCCGCTGATTATGACACTCACTATGTGGAGCGGATTGCCGGGGCTGTCCGGCATGGTTCAGCCGACCTCGTAGTCAGCCGGACGGGTTCGGCAATGGAGGAGGCTGCGTCTGATCATGGATGGCCTGGTCCGACCGCGAAGAAGCTTCCACTGGAACGGATTGCGCACAGGAGTGGAATAGTCCCAGGCCGCATCACCAGGGGGGAGCCCCCTTACAGTCTTCTGCTTGCACCCGGGCCTTCCCTGGCTATAGGGTATATAGGCGGTCCGCCTGAGCTCAATGCCAGCAACATGCAGGCAGGCGGGGAGGTATGCTTATGAACTATTTGATTCTCAGCCGCGTCTCCTGGGAAGAGTATCCATATAAAAGACTGCTGGATCTTTTGCCGGAGCGGGCAGACATCTGCTTTGCCGGAGGGATGACGCCTGAGCAGCAGGCCTATAGCGGAATTCGGTCGGTGGCCCTGACGGAGTTGAATACTTGGGATGGCGGGAGTTTCACTCTGCTTGTCTCTTCCCCCTACTGGCTACCTGATGTGCTGGCCCTCCAGCCGGCCTACACAGTGGCTCTGCTGGAGCCGTGTCCCGAAGGCGAGAATGAGATCATGTGGGAAAAATACAGCGCATTGCTTGCCGCCCGAGCAGACCTGGTAGGCACTGTTTCGGAACGGTTATACCTGGAGCAGAATCTGTGCAGACCGAGGGTGGTCTATCTCAGCGGAGATTATCCGTTGTCCTGCGGGCTGCTCCGGCGGGGAGAACGGCTGTTTTTTCTGTCTGACTATGAGGAGGTTTGGATACGTGCACTTACCGGATTGTGGCAGCCGGCCTGCTCCGGGGCAGGGGACTGGCTTGTCATTCAGCGCCGCCTAAGAGCCGACTTCTACGTGTCCATGTGCGGGAAGATGCCTCATCAGCCTACGGTGCATTATTTGGCCGCCACCTATTTATATTTGTTGGGGGATGAAGCCGCCGAGCGGTATTTGGCGAAATCTTTTGAACTCATGCTGCTGCATGATTATACCGATTGCCTTCACTCACACTACCGTTTCTTCTCGGCCATGGAAGCCAAGAAGGGCAATCTGGCGCTGGCGGTTGCCCAGTACGAAATCACGGCGTTTACCGAGGAAGAAAGAAATACAGCCGTGCAGATGAGAAGGTGGCTGGACAGTGGAGACTCCGGACTGCTCCAGGCGGAACTTTACCGCGTGAATGAGGACGTCGCGGAGGCGATCCGTGTTCTGGAGAACTTGTCCTGCCCTGAAGCACAGCCGCTGCTGCTCCAGAATTATATCGCCTCCTTCCAGTGGGAAAAGGCGCTGCAGCTCCAGCATCTAACGGCGCTTAGCAGCAGTGAGGCCGGAGTCATTCCGCTGCCTGGCGGTGCAGTGCTGCAGCAGGGTGGCGGGATGCCGCCCGCAAGTACGGCCCTGATGGCAGGGACCGGAATTTCGGCCTACGGCGGCGTTCAACTGCCTGTCATTGAAGGTACGATGCATCTGCTGCATGGCAGAAGACATGCGGCGATCCGCAGCTTTCTGCGGGTGGCAGGCGCGGGCGGCGAGGCGAGGACATTATTCGCCGAGATGGCCGACCTGGAGGAAGCAGTAGGACGATTGAAGGGGGGAGCCGATGATGAGCAAGCATAGGCCGCTGCGAAAAACCTCCGGGAATCGTCTTACCGCCATGCTGCAGGTAAGGAATGAGAGCGGACGTTATTTGGAACAAGTGCTTGAGGAACTGAGCGGTTTTGTGGACGATATTGTCATTGTTGATGATGCCAGCACGGATGACACGGCAATGCTGTGCCATTCTTTTGCCAAGGTGACAAAGCTGGTGACACTGGAACGACCGCTGTTCCACCGGGAATGGGAGCTGCGGCGGACACTCTGGGAGCTGGCGGTGTCGACGGACCCCGACTGGCTGCTGTCCGTGGATGCCGATGAATTCTATGAAGAAGAGGCCAAACGGGAAATGCGCCGCCTGATTGATCAGGATGCTTACGACTCTGTGGCGTTCCGGCTGCATGACTTTTGGGGCGGTACGACGCATTACCGTGAAGATGAGCACTGGAACATTCATATGAAGCATACCCGGACGCTGGTCCGGTATCTGCCGCAGTTTTATTATTTTACGCCGCAAATGAATCATCATGTCCCGCGCCTGCCGCTGTCTTACGCCGTTCTGCCCTCTTTCTTCGCAGAGCTGCGTGTGAAGCACTATGGCTGGGCGCTACCGCCTGAAGCCCTCCGGCAAAAATATGAGCGCTACATGGCGCTGGACCCCGAGGGGAAATGGGGCAGCCTGGAGCAGTACCGCTCCATTTTGGACGACAACCCCAATCTGGTGGAGTGGCAGGAGAGGCGGGAGCATGAAAGACCGGAATAGGTGCAGCAGCGAATAAGTTGCAGGAAGCAGCGGATGGGCGATTGCTATTGCAGACAATGCCGTGGAATCCGTTCACCTCTTCAACAGCCGTCGCGCAGAGCCGATCTGACGAGCAGCAGCCAGGGAATGCTTCCCCGGGGATTCTTCCCGGGATAAGCTTCTGCCGCCAGCAGCAGCTTATGATAGCTGAGGCCCAAGGCTGCTGCAGCGCTTCCCGATTGCTGCAGCGCCTTCCCTGCCGCCGGAACAAGCTGCGGCACTCTCCCGCAGGAATCGGATACAGCTGCATAGAGCAGCCATTCCGCTGCACAGAGTATGCTGCCGTATTGCTGCGCATGATTGCTGTATATAGAGCACCACTGCTCCCTGAAGGGAGCAGGTGCTTGCAGCAGTCCGCGCAGCAGCGGCTGAGGCAGGCGGCACCACTGGAACTGAGAGGGAGGCGTGTTCCTGTATAGCGTCAGCAGGCTGCTCCAGGCCCCGGCCTGAAGCAGCAGCTGCACAGCGTAGGACAGGCCGGGAAAAGATAATGGCTGGACCGCCGCCGGACCGGCCGGATGATCCGCATGGCCTGCCAGTTTCGCTGCCGGATCACCAGAGTGATCCGTATGGCTCTGCTGCGGCCATGCCGGATCGCCGCCACCGGATTCCAGCCCTATCCGGTGGTGTACCGCCGCGAGGCCTGGCCTGAGAGGGGCCAGGCGCGCGAGCCACTTCCCTGCAGCGGCGGCGTCGCCGGTGCGGCAGGCCCAGGCCCACAGATAGCCGTGTACCCACGGCTGCTCCGGGCCTTCATGCAGCAGCTGCTCCAGCGGAGCCGCAGCAGCTGCATCCAGCATCTGCGTGTGCCGGAACAGTTCCGGCAGCACACGCAGGATGGCTTGCACCGGAGCTGGCAGCTGAGGTGCAGCGGCCAATACCTGCAGCCATTCCCAGGCATGGGCATTCAGTGCTGCAGGGATACATCTGCCCAGCAGCTCTGAAGGCATGGCCTGAAGGGTCTGCCGGGTCAAGGCAGCCAGGCGCTGTTCCTCTCCTGCCAGCAGGCAGAGGGGAACAAGCTCTGCCCAAGCAGCAGCGCAGCAGGCATCATAGCCTATCGCCTGCTCCCAGCAATCTGCCGCTTCCTCATAGCGGAGCAGCCGCTCACAGACCTGGCCCATCACCAGGCAGGTCCGGATGGTCCCGCTGCCGGAGGAGGAGGGATATTTCTGCGCGGTGTCTCCGCTCTGCAGCGCTATTTTCAGCAGGTGGTAAGGCTGCTGCAATTCTCCTTCTTCCAGGAGCAGAACGGCATAGCTCTCCAGCAGATCCGTGAAATCGGGAAATAGGCGAAGACCGGCTTCATAGGCGGCTTTGGCCTCTTTAGTGCGTCCGCAGGCCTGCAGGGCGTAAGCCGTTTTCATATAAATATCGGCAAGATAGCCGGAGCCCGCAGGGGCTGTCTTCAGCAAAGGAAGCAGAAGTTCAGCGGCAGTCCCATACGCTCCTTGCTGGTAATGTTCAGTCCCCAGGGCGTACTGAAGGGGGATACTCGCCGGATCAAGCTGCAGAGCGGTTTGGATCAATTCCAGATTGCGGGCAGTTTTGTTCTTGCGGCGCAGCTCCTCATCCAGATAGCCATAATGCCGGACAGGAAGCGCTGCTGCGTAGGCGATGTTTCCGTCCGGCAGCGCCCAGATGCTGCTTGCAGCTTCTTCATGGATACTCCCCTGGAAAACAATGCGTTCATCATTACGGAACAGCCGGCAGACATTGTCCGTGACATAGTCCCCGCTATCCGCTGCTCCTACATAATGGATAAAAGGCAGAAAATAACCGTCCTCCTGCTCTGCGCCGAGCAATTCGTTCAGAACATCGGCCCGCCAGCCGCCAGCCGCCTCGTCGGCGTCAAGCACTAGAACCCAGGAACAGGAGGACTGCCGCAGTGTCCGGTTCCGGGCTTTGGCGAAATCCCCCTCCCAGGGAATTTCAATCACCTGTGCCCCGAAGCTCAGGGCCACCTCCATGCTGTTGTCGGTAGACCCCGTGTCGGCAATGATGATCTCCGACACCAATCCTGCAACCGAAGCCAGGCAGCGTTCCAGATGCTGAGCTTCATTCTTGATGATCATACACAGGGATACATCCGGGATAGACATCTTCACACCTGCCCTCTCTAGTCTGTTACCCGTGGAAGCGGGAGCAATAGACGCGCTCTGCCAGCCGCGGGATGCATGGGTGCCGAAGGGGCGACCGAGGCCAGCGCGACGTCAGCCAGCAGAATCCAGGTCCGGCTGCGCTGATATGCCGGGTGTGCGGTCATGCCGGCGCTGCCCGTGGCCATGTCCGAAGCCAGACCCAGCAGGCCGGCCAGATCCTCACCGTTTAAGCTTCCGGCAGAAGCGGCAACGGTTTCTTGCAGCGGCTTGACGCAGGAGCTGCTGTCATTCGCGGCCCCCGGGTCCATTTGCCCAAGTGCACTCCTTTCCAGCTGCGCCGCGGCCGCTTCGAAGCAGCCTTCATTCAGCAGCAGAACGGCCAGCTTCCGGTGCTCCGCTGCAACTCCGGGAACATGCAGATCCAGCCAACCGTTCAGCTCGTTCTCCCGGCCCGCGCATTTCAGCGTGCGCACCAGCCGTGCAATCAGCGGCCAAGGTGCTGGATGAAGCTGGGCGGCTCGGGTATAGCAGGCAGCCGCTTCGCAGTCTCTGCCAATCTCCTGGCAGAGCTGCCCGAGCACAGTCAGCGTAACATACGTCCCGCAGCCGGATTCCGTGTGATAGCCCGGAGGCGAAACGCCGATATCCAGCGCCCGCCGCAGCGCGGCTCTGGCTTCCACGTAAGCTGCCGACTGCAGCAGCAGTATGCCTTTTAGGTGATGAAGGTCCGGATAGTCGGGAAATAACAGAATCCCCTGCTCACAGGCTGCAAGCGCCTCCTGCATATGGCCTTTGGCCGCCAGGCAGCGGATTTCGTACTTATACAGGAGATGGACATAGCTAGTATCCGGCTCCACCTGTTCAAGCGAAGTACGGATATGCTCCAGCGCAGGGTCATACTCCCCGAGCCGCATATATTCGACAGCCATATTAAAATGATGAAAAGCGTCTCCCGGATTCAGCTTCAGCTGCTCCTTCAGCAGCCCCACATTGCGGCGGATCTTATCCTTTTTGGTCACTACGCCATTGGCATAGCCGTAATGATGAATCACTACAGTGCTCAAATGCATGGGGGCGGCAGGGGTTTCCTTTACGATAACCGAGGCGATTTGTTCATGAATGATCCCGCTGAAGCGGTAACCCGGGCGGTTGCGGAACATCCGCAATATCGGATTCACGGTAATCGTCTGTGAGGAGCGGGCCGTTCCTGAGTGATTATGAATCCGCAGAAAAAACGCTTCATACTCCATATGCTCCGCGCATAGCAACAGCTCGCCCCTGCTGTCTTGATCCAGTTCCTCGTCCGCATCCAGCACAAGAATCCACTGTCCCTGAGCCTGCTTCAAGCCGGCGTTGCGGGCAGCAGCAAAATCACCGCTCCAGGGAAAGGCCACAACCTTCGCCCCGAAGCTTCGGGCAATTTGAACGGTGGAGTCCGTTGATCCGGTGTCAACCACTACGATTTCGTCAGCCACACCACGAACGCTTGCCAGGCACTGTGCCAGATTATCTGCCTCATTCTTAACGATCATGCAGAGGGAAATGCGGTGTTTGGGTGTGCTCATCTTGCTGCTCCCCCCTGGATGTTCTGATTAGCAGTCCACTGTGTATGCCAGGCAGTACGGTTCAGCACGGCGATGGCCTGATGGACCGCAGCGATGTCCTCTTGCAAAGGTCCCTGGGTATATAACTCCGGGAAGCTGGCTTCAGCTCCTTCGAGCTCCTGCTTGGCCAGATGAAGGTAGCTCAGCGACAGCCCGATGCGGGAAGGGTTATCCGCTGGTGCTGTGTCAAGCATGTGCCGGAACCACTCGGCAGCCTCCCCATAATGGCCTTGGTCAAAGAGCATCTCCGCGAGATAAAAAGAACCCTTCCCCCCCGTTTGACCGCCTGCCGCCAGGGTAATCAAAAGCTCCCCTGCGGCCTCCAACTGGCCCGCCTCATACAGAGCCTCGGCAAGTTCGGCCCGGTGTTCTGGAAACAGCCCGGCCAGTTCGGCAGCCAGCCCGAAGCAGCGCAGTTTAACCGCCTGCCGGATCAGCTCCGTGACCACCAGGGAATGTTCACCGGCATCGCCTGGCGCAGCCGGAGCCGGAGCTGAAGCTTGGCGCGCCAAACTTTCGCCGATAAGCAATAGCCCAGACCGCAAGGGCTCCGGTGCATCCAGAAATCCGTATGATTCTGTCTGTTGTCTGTCTTCCTGCCACCGGCAGATGGCATGAATTATCCATAACTGTCTCGTGATATCTCTGTCTCTGTCGGTTTCCTGCTTCAACAGAGGAAGAGCCTCCCGCAGAGCAGCCCCTGCTTCCTGCAGCTGTCCGGTAATCATCCATGCGGAGATTATAGCAGGCAGTGTCTCCCATTCCAGCGGAAAACCCGCCCGCGGCAATCCGGCAATAGTCTCATAAGCATGGACAGATTCCAGGGCACGGATTACCGCGCTTCTCCCGGCAGGCTGCTCTGTACCCGCAAGCTGGATCAACAGCGTGGAAATCTCCGGATCCGGCACATTCAGGCGCTGGAAGGCTGAGGCTATTCCCTGAAGTGCTGGACCATACGTTGAATGATGCTGAAGGGCACGGTGAAACCAACGGGCCGCTTCCTCCGTGTGTCCAAGCTGAAGAGAGTTCTCTCCCAGACGGGTCAGCGGGCGGAAGCTGTTCATGCCTTTCTCAGAAACATATTTCCCGCTGAGGGCAGTTTCCTGACTTAGTGCAGCTTCCGAACCCGCCGCTGCGCGCTCATAGGACTGGCAAGCACGTTCGATCAGCCCCTGGCTCTCCCAGGATTGCCCCTGGATGAAATGCAAATCCGGGTAATCACTGTAGCGCTGCAGTTCCCGTGCCAGAAGGGCATCAATCCTCTTCATGTTATTCAAGGCCAGATAGATTTTACCTAAATCGCGGATCATCGCAGGGCGATAGGAGACCTGAAGTGGAGCTTGCTGGATGGTACGGCTGAGCAGCTCAGCCGCTTCCTCCAGCTGTCCGTTCTGACAGCAGGTAACCGCCAGATTATAGCTGTAAAAAGGATTGTCCGGCTCTTTCCCCAGCGCAAGGCGCAGCAATTGCTCGTTGCGGCTGACTTTATTCTTTTGGGCCATGAGGCCCGGTAAATATCCCAGGTGGGTGATTTCAATATTGCTGCTGTGAATGACGGAAGCGCCGTGCTTGCCGATAATGGAGGCGTCCAGCCCTTCATGGATAATTCCGTCGAAGCTGAACCCTTTTCCATTGCGGAACAGACGGATTACGCTGTGCGTCAGCCGCTCCTCAGGAGAGCTTCCCAGCCAATTTTCTATGTTAACCGTATAAGCCATGGCTGAAGTGTTCTGGAGCATATCGGTAATTTCCCTGAGCGGTGTCTTCAATATTTCATCGGCATCCAGGACGAGGCTCCATTCCGTTTGCGCATGGGACAGCCCGGTGTTGCGTGCTTCCGAGAAATTATGGTTCCAATTCATTCGGCATACCTTGGCTCCGTATCTTTCAGCGACGCTTATGGAATCATCGGTTGAACCCGTATCTACAATTACAATTTCATCTGCAGCGCCGGACAGGCTGTCCAGGCATTGGGGGAGAAGAGCTGCTTCATTGCGAATGATGAGATGTACACCGAGGGTGGGCTTTTTCACGGGTGTTCCTCCTTGGAGAGTCAGTTTCCCCACAGTTCTGTGATGCACGATGGGAGTGTTGTCCGGTAAAGGCAGACAGAACAAAGAGTACATGGGCTACCCATGCACTCTTTGTCATTACATACTATGACCAATAGATAACTTACGTTCCCTGAGCATCGAAGATGACATTGAGCGTAGATGCTGAACCCGGAGTTGACGATTGATAAGACAGCCGGGTGTACTTGAGGAACCGGGATGGAACAAGGACATCCACAGATCCGGCAGGAAGCGGATTATTACCGGTTGTGTCGACAAAATAATTGGTTCCGTCCGCACTTACCTCCACCTGCGTATTTACAGGATTAGCGCCGGTATTCACGATGAAATAAGAATATGTGCCCAGTACGCTTGTCGTGTTCGCAGGAAGAGGTGTAAGCGCATCGGCAGTTGTGATGCCGGTAGTAGCCTGTTCAATGAAGCTGCGCTGTGAAATCGAGGTTACGCTGCTGAGTGTACCGGCAGTAATGGTAGCCCCGAGCACGCTGGTAATCGTACCATCCAGCAGGTTGGTGACCGTACCCGCAGACGACAACGTACCGGCAGTAATCGTAGCCCCGAGCACGCTGGTAATTGTACCATCCAGCAGGTTGGTGACTGTACCTGCCGACGACAACGTACCGGCAGTAATGGTAGCTCCGAGGACGCTGGTAATCGTACCGTTTAAGAGGTTGGTGACCGTACCCGCCGACGACAACGTACCGGCAGTAATGGTAGCCCCGAGCACGCTGGTAATTGTACCATCCAGCAGGTTGGTGACCGTACCCGCAGACGATAACGTACCGGCAGTAATGGTAGCGCCGAGCACGCTAGTAATCGTACCGTTTAAGAGGTTGGTGACTGTACCTGCCGACGACAACGTACCGGCAGTAATGGTAGCGCCGAGCACGCTAGTAATCGTACCGTTTAAGAGGTTGGTGACTGTACCTGCCGACGACAATGTACCGGCAGTAATGGTTGCGCCGAGCACGCTAGTAATCGTACCGTTTAAGAGGTTGGTGACTGTACCTGCCGACGACAACGTACCGGCAGTAATGGTTGCGCCGAGCACGCTGGAGATCGTACCGTTAAGGATGACTGTAGTCAGGTTTCCGCTGGCATCGGTGGTGAGAGGGCGGTCAATTAGTGTGGAAGGGTCCCGCCCGAAGATCAATGTTCGCAGATTATCGGGGTTTGCTTGAAACGAACTGAAATTTGGCAAAAGAGTTCATCCTCTCTTAATAGAATAGGCCGAGCAACCCGCTCACAGTAAAAATCCCAAACCGTCGTCTGGGTTTTCAAATGAATAGGTAATGATTCAAGTAGAGCAATAGCCTGTACAGCTGAACAAAAACCATTCGAATGGTGTGATATTACTATATGGAAGAACTCCGGTAATGCTTGGGCAGTAAAATAAAAAAATGCAGTTCTATCCTTGTCCAGAGTCAAAACTTGACGATTGGAGCATTTAGGGTTATTTTTCTTAAAATGGTTTTAATATGGGAATCCTGATTAATAGGCCACTAATAATGAATTCCGACGAAAAGAGGGCGACTATGGAACGCTGCTTATTCATACATGGCTTCACAGGAGGAGAATATGAAATCTCTCCGCTTGCGCAATTTCTGGAACAGCATCAGTATCAAGCGCGAACCTTTACGCTAAAAGGACATGGGGGGAGCCGGCATGACCTGCTTCAGTCTGATAGGCAGGGTTGGCGGCAGAGCGCCGAAGACCAGCTGCAAGAGATGTTGAATGATGGCGACAAGGTGCACCTGATCGGTTTTTCCACCGGAGCGCTTATTGCTTCCCACCTGTCTGTACAGTACCGGGGACAGATCAAGTCGCTTACGCTGCTGTCTACGCCTGTTTTTCCGCTTAACCTGCTGGAGATTCTGCGGACACTGGGCAGCCCGGTCATGATTCGGAACTATCTGAGCAAGTTCGGCTCTACTCCGGCGAAGGCCACAAGAGAATTTCAACGTCTGGTGCGTGAGAGCTTTGAGATCTATCCGCAGATTGAGACCCCAACCTTAATCGTTCAGGGCGGCAGGGATCATCTGGTGAGAGCAAAAAGCGCGGCCTATCTGCACCGCATCATCCCCTCGGCAAGTAAACGTGTATTAATGGTGGAGCGAAGCGGTCACATGTTGTGCCACTGCGATGACAGCGGCTACATGATGAATGAGGTGCTGCAGTTTATTCAAAGCTCCGGCAGAGATTCAATAAATAAGCTGCAGGAATACTCAGCGAAATAACAAAACCTCCTTCACGGGCAAACGTGGAGGAGGTTTTTTAAAAATATAAGGATTTATATGTTTCACGCTAAAAATCATCCTTCTATTTCTCGCTGAAACGGATTCCGTCCCTTAAAAGGACGGCGAAGCCGTTTCCACTTGTCCCTAAAGAGACATGCCTTATTCCGTTGACATCTCTAGACGGGTATGATAGTTTCTATTTAGGGAAACCGGTTTCCCTTGCTTTTCTAAATGTTGACTCCCGGGGAAGTAACTCCGGCTTCAGTAACAATCCGCGGCCAGCTTCATTTTTGCCGTCGATCCTTTCCATTAACAACTCACCAGCCGATACCCCCAGATGAAAAGTGTCCAGATTAAGCGAGGTTAACGGCGGTGTGGTGTAGCGGGACAACGGATATTCATCAAAGGTTGCAATTCCAAGCTCAGCGGGAATTTGTACCCCCAGCTCTCTTGCAGCCTGCAGTGCCCCAAATGCGGCAAAATTACTCATACAGATCAGGGAATCCGGCGGCATTTCGCTAAGCAGCAGCTGTTTGGCCGCTTGATAGCCTACCGCCTCTTCTGCCGCGCCGTTCATAATCCATTGCTCGGGGAGGGATAGTCCGGCTTTCAAAAGTTCCTCCCTGCAGCCTTCCAACCGGCGTGTGAAGAGAGGATCTCCCTCCTGTCCGCCAACAAAAGCAACCGCAGAATAGCCTTCCTCCAGCAGGTGCCGGGTGAGCATTTTTCCGCCAGCTTCGTTATCGAAATCGGCCCAGCATTCGGAGCCGGCAACTTCCCCCAGTGAAATATATGGGAACTGGAGCCGGTTGAGCTCCATACATAGTTCCTCTGTAAGCACCGAGGTGTTGGCGATAAGCCCATCGACCCTTTTGCTTCTTACGAGCCTGTGCAGAAAATGGCCCTCCGGGTGGTTATGCTCCACATTGGCAATGGTCAGTTCATATTTCATGGATCCGATTACACTTTCAATGCCGCCGATGATGCTGTAGAAGAACTGGTTCAGGAATTCACTGGATTTGGACATGTCAATCAATAACCCGATATTACTGCTGCTCTGACGGGCTAAACCTGTGGCGATGCTGCTGGGTGTGTAATTCATTTGTTTCATAATTTCTCTGACCTTGTGTTTGGTTTCCTGCGAAATTTTCGGTGAATCATTCAGCACCTTAGAAACTGTGGATTTGGCTACACCCGCCGCTGAGGCGATATCCATAATCGTTACCTTCATAGTTTTCCCTCACGATCCAGCCGGATTTTTTGAAAATATAAGGATTATAGGTTTCAAACGGCATAGCCGTTTCTGCTAATGATCAAGACATAAACCCATCATACAATAAAAGGAGCTCGTATCATATGACCCGCTGGTTTCTATACCATACTGCTGAAGATCCCTTTGCTTTTCCGGTTGGCCCCGGCAGCCTGAAGCTGCGACTTTTCGTGCAGAATGGGCAGCACTTGACCTGTACCGTGATTCATTCTGACCGCTATGACTCGCCAGGGAGCGAGATTCCGCTTCCAATGGAGCGAATCGGCTCTGCCGGAGCTTACGAGATTCATGAAGCCATCCTTCCATCCGTAACCGGCAAATGCAGATACTTATTCCATGTCATGAACCCGGCCGGGGAATATTTGTGGTATGGAGAAAGAGGGATAGCAGATAACAGAGAGCATGCCGGATCTTTTCAATATGCTTACATGCATCAGCCGGAAGCAGTCAAGATTCCCTCCTGGAGCCAGGATGCGGTAGTCTATCAGATTTATCCCAGCAGCTATAACGGGGGAACCCTGAAAGGGATATTGGACAAAATCCCCTATCTGCAGCAGCTGGGCATCACAGCTATGTACATGACGCCTATATTTGAGTCTCCTTCCGAGCACAAATACAATACCTCAGACTACTATAAGATCGACCCAACATTTGGCACTACAGCGGATTTGAGGGCACTGGTGGATCAGGCTCACCGCCATGGAATCAAGGTACTGCTGGATGCCGTGTTCAACCATGCCGGTGATACGTTTTTTGCCTTCAGGGATGTGCTTGAGCATGGGGAGAATTCACGGTACAAGGATTGGTTTGTGATCCATTCCTTCCCGGTGATGCAAGCCCCTTCACCGAACTATGAGACCTTCGCCAAAGCAGAGGCGCATATGCCCAAGCTGAATATGGAGAATCCGGAAGTAGCGGATTATATGATGGAGGTAGCCAAGCATTGGGTACGAGAGGCGGGCATTGACGGCTGGCGTCTGGATGTGGCCAATGAGGTGTCTCCAAAGTTCTGGACGCGGTTTCGCCGGGAACTCAAAGCAGAATTTCCTGAGCTGCTGTTAATTGGTGAGATTATGCATAGTTCCGGGCCCTGGCTTAGAGGCGACCAGTTCGATGGCGGCATGAATTATGTCCTGCGCGACGCGGTGCTGGAGTTCTTTGCAGAGCAGACTGCCGGGCCGGTGCGCTTTATGGAGCAAGTACTCCATCAGGAAGCCTTCTGCAACGATCAGGCGAATGCGGCCATGTTCCAGCTGCTTGGCAGCCATGACACGTTGCGTTTTTTGACGGCCTGCAAGCAGGCGGGACGGGGCTGGAATCACGAGGAAACAGCGATGTACCGGATGAGACTTGCAGTGTTTTTTCAGATGACGTATATCGGTATGCCTATGATTTATTATGGTGATGAGGTTGGCATGGAGGGTGCGACAGATCCGCACTGCAGACGGCCGATGGTGTGGCACGAGCAAGAGCAGAATAGCGAACTCCATGCCTGGTATACGCGGCTGATCGGTCTAAGGAAGAACTATGAGGTGCTGCGAAAAGGTTCTTTCCGTCCCTGGTTCACGGATGAGACGCGCAATGTTCTAGGTTACGTCCGGTCCAGCGGGCAGGAGAAGATAGGGCTGGTCATTAATAATTCCCCTAACCGCTATCACATGGAGGTGGACAGTTTCCGCTCCGGCACCCCGGAGTTAACCGACCTGCTGACAGGAACAACAATCTGTAATAGTGACCGTCTGGTTGTGGAGCTCGAACCCTTCGGCTGTCTAATGCTCCACTAGAGTATGCTCCACCTGTTCCATGCTGATAAGACAAGGCGTCGTCTGATGATCGGGTGGAATGGCTGCAATTATTTCCGTTTTTTCAAAGCCTTGTATTCGGCATTCTCCCACTGCTTCAATAATGGATAAGGATCGAAGGCCCACTCCGTTATCCCCCGGTCGCGGTAGATTCCATAATGCAGGTGAGGCGGGAACTTGCCCTGAGTGCCCGGATTGCCGTAGCCGGAGCTGCCAACCCAGCCGATGGTTTGGCCGGGAGTCACAATATCTCCACGGGAGATTGATTTTTCGTACCCTGCGAGATGGGCATAGTAATGATAGCGGTTTTCGATATCGCGGATACCGATCCGCCAGCCGCCGTAGCGGTTCCAGCCCTTGGTTTCCACGATTCCAAAACAGGTGCTGCGCACAGTCATGCCGTGGGGTGTGAACAGGTCCGTCCCTTCGTGGATACGTGCTCCGCCCCAGCTTCTGCCGGTGCCCCATGTGCTGCGGTAGGAATAGAGGGAGCCCACCGGCAGAGGGAAAGTACTGCCCGACAAATCAAGCCGTCCGAAATGCTCGTATAGCTTGGCAAACTGTGCTACCCGCTGCGCAGCCCTTCCGTTATGGTAATATTCCCACACACCGATATTGAAGTCGCTGGCAGAATCCCCGTATTTCATCAGGTGTTTTGCCATACTGTAGAGCACATCAGCATCATTCCCGGGATCAGCCACACCGTCGCCGGACCCGTCCTTTCCGAATCCTCCAAAAAAACCAATGGACCGCGGGGCCTGGTCCGCTTGATCCGGGTTCAGCGGTCCGCACCATACCGGCGCGGGGATGCTGATTCCGGTAAGGCGGGGCTTGGCCGGCTCTGCGGTTCCGCTTTTCTTTTTGGCAATCGTACGTTCATATTGGTCAATAGCAGCAAAACGGAACCAGGCAACTCCTGTAGCAGCGCTCATTTGATCATACAGCTCCCTGCGGCGGGCAGAGAGAGTGTCTTTGTCTGACGCAGTTCCAGTACGGACTGAGGGAAGGCGTAATTCTGCAGCCGCTGCCTCTGGATAGCTTATACCCCATAGCATGGCGGCGGCTGACAGGCAAAGCACTGTTTTCCGTATTGCAGCGATTCTGTATAAAGCCGGCATGTTTACAACCTCCTAGGTCCGGGTGCTGATGTATCAACATGTTCTTATCAAGAGCACCCTTTGGGGTGCTTTTGTTCATGTTCCTTATCTTTCCTGTCTCTGACCTTACCGCTGAAACGGATCCCTGAAAGCGTTATGGAGTATCTCTGCTTCAGAATCATCAGCTTGGATAAGGACGGCGTAGCCTTTTCTACTTGTAGAGTGAAGCAAATGGGCTTATTTTATCCATCCTTGCCCAAAGGTTCACAAAAACAGGCAAATGGCCCTTGCACATGCTATAATATGAGGCAGCAAACTTTAATGGATGCAACTAAATATTCAGGCGAAAGCGGGGTTCTTCACTTTGACTAATCGGACAGCCAAACAACCCAAGCCAGACTGGATCAAAATCAAGTTAACGACGGGTGAACATTATCAGGAAATTAAAGGCATGATGCGTTCCAAAACTCTACATACCGTATGTGAGGAAGCGCGCTGCCCGAATATCTATGAATGCTGGGCTAACCGCACGGCTACTTTTATGATACTGGGTGACATTTGTACCCGGGCCTGCCGGTTTTGTGCCGTAAATACAGGTCTGCCTACGGAGCTCGATCTTTTGGAGCCGGAGCGTGTGGCTGAGGCTGCCGAGAGCATGCAACTGAAACATTGTGTGGTCACGAGCGTGGCCCGTGATGATCTGAAGGATGGCGGTGCACAGATTTTTGCCGAGACCGTAGCCGCAATCCGTAAGCGCCTTCCGCTGTGCAGTGTAGAGGTGCTGATACCGGATTTTCTGGGCGACCGGGACAGTCTTGAAATTGTAATGAACAGCCGGCCGGATATACTGAACCACAATATTGAGACCGTAGAGCGGATGTCTGACCGTGTGCGGGCGCGGGCCAAATACCGCCGTTCCCTGGAACTGCTGGGCAGAGCCAAGGCGATGAAGCCGGACATCCCAACCAAATCCAGCATAATGCTAGGCGTTGGCGAGGAATGGGATGAGATTTTGCAGGCGATGGATGACCTGCGGGCAGTGGATTGTGATATATTGACATTGGGCCAATACCTGCAGCCTTCACCAAAGCATCTAAACGTAGAGAAATATTATACGCCTGAGGAATTCGCCCTGCTCAAGGAAGAGGGGCTGAAGCGCGGCTTCAGCCATGTGGAGTCCGGCCCGCTGGTGCGCAGCTCCTATCATGCGCATGAGCAGGTGAAGTCTGCTACCGCTGCCCGTGAAGAGCGTTCCGTTTCTTTATAACCTCGTACAAATTTGATAGCAAATTTGTCTCGTGACGGAGTCACAGTTAATCTTTAATCTTTAATCTTTAATCTTTTAGTTTTTTGTCTTTTAGTCTTTTAGTCTTTTAGTCTTTTAGTCTTTTAGTCTTTTAGTCTTTTAGTCTTTAGTCTTTAGTCTTTAGTCTTTAGTCTTTAGTCTTTAGTCTTTAGTCTTTAGTCTTTAGTCTTTAGTCTTTAATGAAGTGGGTCGTTGTGGAGAGTTGGAGCGCAGCAATCAACTTGCTTTTGATTTTTGCTGCCACCTCCCGCGTTGAGGGAGTCATGGAGAGGGATTTTGGAATTGGAGGAGCGCCAGCGTCCGCCTTTGTCTGCAGATTTCAACCGCATACTGCGGTTTAATCAGAGAAATCTGCAGACAACAGCGGCCGGAAATCCAAAAACCCGCGGAATGACGGCCATCAACGCCCCCCTTCTAAGTTTAATTTGAAAGGCAGGCGACAAACGCTTGATCGTTATAGGTGGAAAGGGCTACGAGCTCGTATTGGATCATAAGGACGGCTGGAACCCGGAGGCATTTCGCGGAAGATACAGTGAAGTGCTGGACCGGTACGATTACATTATCGGGGATTGGGGCTATAGCCAATTACGCCTGAAAGGCTTTTACCGGGATAACCACCCTAAGGTGAACAGGGATACCGCCATTTCAGGTATGGTAGATTACATTAATGAATACTGTAACTTTGGCTGTGCCTATTTTGTGCTCCACAAGCTGAAGGAAATGCCAAAAGAAGGCACCTTCAAGGATATTCTGATCAAAGAAATTCCTGAGCCTGGAATGGAGGATGAACTTGAGCAGGCTGCGGCAGAAACAGCTGTAACTGCAAAGGTGCTCCGGGAGCATGTCTCCAAGCCATCCTCCAATTCAAATCCGGCTGCCCGTGACAAGAACATGGGCGGGGCATCCAAAGAGAGCGGAGCGAAAGACAGACCCGTTCGGGAGCATCAAAGCCGGAATCACCGCAATAAAGAAAATCAGGGCAGAAGAAACAACAAGGATTCCCAGGGCAGACCACCGCAAAACCAGCCCCAGAATCCTTCCTAAGATCATTAAAACACACAAAGGTGTCGCAGCAGCCAGCTCTGAACTGGCTTCCGCGACACCTTTTTAAATGAAAAAGTATGGGTCTGTATATTTATAGATGATGTTACTTTTCTATGCATCAGAGCGAGCAAATTGGAATTAGTGGACTCAAATTTACTCATGAGCGGTCCGTAAGCGGTCCGAGTTGGAATAAGTATACTTATTCCAGACGAATTCACCAGTAATGGTACGAATCGGCCCAATTAGAGGTGCTTTTTCCCACTATTGCTTTTTTTGGAGCGGGATAGGGCGGATTAAGTTCACTTTTTCCACTTGAGCTTGCCCCCAAAGACGAAGACGGCCAAGCCAACTACTGGCGATGCGCAGGTTCACTAAGCTAGCGGGAATTTCCCGTCGCTGGCTCTAACTACTCCCAGCCGCAGCTCCCAGCCTTCAACCTCATCCCAGCACCGGCCTCTGCTACAGCTCCCAGCTTTCAACCTCATCCCATCACCCGGCCCTGCTACAGCTCCCCGAGACCAGAACGGCTGCGCTATCCAGTTAAGGATGGCACAGCCGTTCTGGTCTTGATCCGGTTTACTTTACGGTTAACTTCAATTGTTTCTGCGCTGCATTGTAGCTCCATACCAGGGACGGGAACTTTTTCTGAAAGTCTTTTACATCAATAAAGGTTTCGTTGTCCTGCGATAGCGCCTCTTTGGAGGTCACGGAGAACCCGGATACTTTACCAGCGCCGTTTGTAACCAGAACTTTCTTGTTCTTGGCATCCCAGGATACTTCGCTCTCCACCAGTGCAGCCAGAACGCGTGAAGAAGCGAAGATCGTATTTCCTTGCTTGATCAATCCGACATTTCCGGCAAAAGGAATGCCGTTCACATCGAGAATGTGATTGTCTCCTACAGCGCTGATACTGGTCATTCCGGCGATTTGCAGGGCGGTGATCAGCTGTGCCGTTTTGCCTTGGACCTCAATATCAGGGGACAACCCGATATGGTTGAAATCCTCTTTACTTGGTGTCAAATATTTCTGGGTGGTCAGTTTCAGTTCGGCCCCATTGGATACGGGAAGGAGACTCTGAATCCGCGCTTTGCCGTAAGAGCGTGTACCTACGACTGTAGCCAGTTTGTTATCCCTCAAAGCACCTGTCAGCGCTTCAGAAGCACTGGCGCTGTTTTCGTTCGTCAGCACTACAACCGGCACCCCGATTTTACTGCCATCGGTAATGGTTACTGGTGTCAAAACACCGCTTTGGTCCGAGGTGTACATCATAATGCCCTTGGCCATGAATTTGGAGGCAATATTATATGCTGAATCCATGTAGCCGCCTGGATTGTCCCGCAGATCGAGCACCATGGATTTCATGCCTGCGGCACGCATTTTGCCAAGAACGGCGGTGAACTCTTCATCGGCGGTTTGCGTGAAACCGTCGATAGAGATGTAGGCTACCTTATCTCCGAGCATTTTACCTTTGACCGAGGTTGAAGCGATATCGTTGCGGACAACGATGTAAGATTTGACCATTCCGTTTCTGCTCACGAGCAGAGTTACTTTAGAGCCTGCTTCACCGCTCAGCTCGTCACCTTCGGTATCTTCGATTTTGACACCGTCAATTTTGAGGATTGAATCTCCGCGTTTAAGCCCGGCTTTCTCTGCTGGTGAACCGGCCATAACTTCTTCAATATACAATTCTTTGGCGGTGT
Organism: Paenibacillus sp. P46E; assembly: GCF_001909095.1. NCBI lineage: Bacteria > Bacillati > Bacillota > Bacilli > Caryophanales > Paenibacillaceae > Paenibacillus > Paenibacillus sp. P46E. Next base: position 133,788 of record NZ_LVYZ01000003.1, on the reverse strand, counting down.
ACATCATTCTGACGCCGATACCGACATATTCGAGATCGACCTGTTGGCTGAACTTTGCAGCCTCGTCCTTGTCGAAGTACTGGCTGTAGGGATCATCCAGTGTATTTACCATGCCGTCAATAGCTCCGCGGATCAGTGTATCCTGGTCCACTCCCTCAATATTGTATTTCTCCAGATTCTGCATAATTTCATTAATAAGGTCCGTACCAGTTGCCGCTTGCGTATTGTCTGTGCCCGTGGCAGCCTGAGAACTGTCCGCCGCCAGAGCAGCGGGAGCAAGAATAAGAGATACTGCCAGACAGCCACTAAGGACTGAGGTCATTAACTTGCCTGATTTCATGATTGCATACACCCTTTTTTATATGATTAGTTTGAAGTATTACTGTCCATTAGATAAGAGTCATCAACAGTCCATAGACCGCCGCTGGATTTGGAGAAAACATAAACAGAAGATTGGGTATGGTCTTCAGCTGAACCGGCTTCTTTAATAGTGTACTCCACATATACGGCAGCCTCATCCGCAGAGTAATAGAAGACATTTGAGCTATTCAGCGTGTAGACCAGGTTGTAGCCTTTAAAATATTCAGTCAGATTCTCCTTCAGGGCAGCTTCATGATCTTTCCCGTAAGTGGTCTGTGCAATTAAGCCATCGATATCCTTGGCGTTTCTTGCCGCATAATATTTGCTTAGGCTGTCCTTGATGGCGGCAGCATCTTGATCGGGAAGGACCGCAGCTGTTTTCCCTTGTTCAGGAGTAAGCAGAACGGTGCTGTCTTGGGACTCGGAGCTTTCAATCTTCCATACACCATTCTTGCGGACAAGCGTGTTCAGGTATTCTACCTGCGCATCCGGCAGATAGCGGCCGCCCTTGCGCACAGATTTTTCTACAGTATGCACGATGGCTTCATTGCCCTGAATGCTTAAGATATCCACACTTTCGATGGTGTTGACCATATCATAGTATTTGAAGTATTCCTTCATATTGTCGATCGACTCGGTCTGGTCCGAATGGTGAACTACGAGGGAATAGTATCCTGCAGCATTTTCAGAATTAAGATAATCATTGGACAAATGAATAAGGTCAGTTATGTCCTTCTCATCGTTCGTAGTGTCCGCAGGGGTGAGGATCATTACACTTTTGCTGGTTTTATCCCAGATCGCTGAACCGCCGGTAGCTTCAGCCACGAACCGTAAGGGTATGTATGTAGTGCCTTGGCTGGAGACCGGAGCGGTGGCTAGTTTCTTGACTAGACCATTTACTGTTGCCCGGTTGCTGCCAATTTTGAGGGTGATTTCCAGACTGCTGCTTGTCCCGGTGACCGTTCCGGTTTTCGCATCCCAGAGCACCTTCAGCCCCAGTTTTTCAAAAACAACCCGAAAAGGGACAAGCACAGAATTGTTCTTCAGATAAGGAGAACCGGCGGTGAAAGCGACGTTGCTTCCATTAATGTTGACTGTAATCGGTTTGTCTGCGGCAAAAGCAGGTACCGCCAGCATCAAGGCCAGCAGGCTTATGCCCATGAGGGATAAAAGTTTCTTCAATCTTGGTTCTCTCCTTTAAATAACAACTCTTTGTAAAATAGGTTCATTATACCATCGGAAAATTCTTGCTGTCTATCCAATCATGTAAGCTTAGTTGAAGCATGACAAAGCCGGAGATGCAGCGTCGTCTCCGGCTTTGTCTTTACGGGAAGGCTGCTCTATCCGAACAGACGGAATCCCTGTATTTTGATTGAAATATGCTAGATCAGGAAAGCTTCACGGACCCGGTTCCAAAATGGAAAAGGGCGGTACCTGGCAAAGCTGATTTTTTTGTCCGATACCTGACAGCGCACGGAGATCAGGTCATCGACAGGAATGTTGTTGTGGTCAATGGTTAGCAGCAGCCGCTGGTCCTTACGCGAGAAAATATCGCAGTGATGGTGCTTCGGCAGCAGCAAAGGAGATCCCATTGTGCGGAAGACGCGGTTGTTGATGGAGGCAATTTCCGCAATCTGCAGGGCTTCTATGGAAGGATGCACCATCGCACCGCCGAGGCTTTTGTTGTAGGCAGTGCTGCCTGACGGTGTGGACACACACAGACCATCCCCGCGGAACATTTCGAATGTCACATCATTGATGTCAATCTGAATGACTACCGTTCCGTCTACACCCTTCAGGGTGAACTCATTCAAGGCAATGTGAGAGGTGGAGCCGGATTTCTTGTGAATCTCTAGCTCAAGCAGCGGATATTTGACCATGCGTGGCTTCTGGGGCTCAGAGGTGCCTATCCCACACATGTAATCAATCAGGGTAGGCAGTTCGTCTGCCTTCCAGTCCGCATAGAATCCTAAATGTCCAGTATGGACGCCCACAAAAGACAGATTGGGGATCTGATCGATAAAAGTGTGAAAGGCGTGCAGCATCGTGCCGTCCCCGCCAATCGAGATCACGATTTCCGGAGACTTCGCATCCAGCTCCAGATTCCGTTCCGCTGCCAGCTTGTGAAATTGCTCCGCAAGTTTGATGGACAGTTCGTCCCCGCGGTCCAGAACATAATATCTCAAGATGTATAGGCTCCTTTGTATGTTTCAGTCATACACCGATCATAATCAATCTGGACCCGGAACACAATATTGAAGTGGTAAAAGTCACTGCCGGCGTCCAAATCGTGGAATGCTGCGCAGAAGGAGAACCAGGAGAGAGAGCAGCAGGGCTGTGCCCAGAAGTACCCCAAGCCAGCTCATACTGCTGGCCAAGCCGGACAGCGGGGAGGTAAAGCCGGCAGCAGCAGGTGTTGCGCTATAGTCAGCCGAGAGGCCCGAGCGAACCACGGGGTTCCAGAGCAGGAGTACTAGCCCGGCAGACAAGAACGCATGCACCAGCCTGGCAGCCATAAAGGGCAGATAGCGAAGACCTGTTCCATTCAGGATGCTGGCTACCTGAGCATGGACGGATAAGCCGCCCCAGGAGAGTACACATGCTGCGGCGGCGACCTTGTATTGTAGCGGGACCGAATCGGCCGCTGAGCCGGCAGAGCGGGCACCCAGCGTCACTTCAAAGAGGCCGCTGACGAGAGCCCGGGACAGGTCAGCCGGGAATCCCGCCTGGGTCAAAAGTCCCTCCGTAACGCTGATGAGTGCAGACATGATTCCTGCACGGGACATCAGCTCCATCAGCACATTGAAGAATACCACCAGACCGCCTACCACAATAATGAGCTGCAGCGAAGCTTGAACGGCCCCCCTCAGCAGCTCGCCGAGGCTTCGTCCATCCTTACGTCTTGCTTCTGCCATAGAATGCAGAGCCAGGCGGATTCTCCCGGTAGCTCTGCCGTCAGAAGCCCCTGGAAGGGAGGGGGCAGGAGAAATTACGGGAACGGTGGCATTCTCGCGCCGGCCGTGAAAAGACATCAGAAGTCCTACTATGAAGCCGCCTCCGTAATGAGCCAGCGCAAGGATAAGTCCCAGAGAAGCATCATGGAAGAACCCTACGGAGACCGCGCCCAGCAGGAAAATAGGGTCGGAGGAAGTGGTAAAAGCCACGAGCCGTTCGCCTTCTACACGGTTCAGCAGTTCCTGTTCACGCAGCTTTGCGGTTAATCTGGCACCTACAGGGTATCCTGATACATAACCCATAGCCGCCACAAAGCCCCCGCTGCCAGGAATATTGAAGAGTGGACGCATGAGCGGGTCGAGCAGAGCGCCGAACAGATGAACTACACCGAAGCCCAGCATCATTTCGGATATCACGAAGAAGGGGAAAAGCGAGGGGAACAGCACGTCCCACCAGACAGTAAGCCCGCGTAGCGCTGCATCCAGAGAGCTTGCCGGATTCAGCAGCAGAAGCATCATACATCCGGCAAGGAGGACACCCAACAGCAGGCCGTAGTTTTTTTTCAGAATCATCGGCAACGCCTCCCGGTATATGGATAAATGTATGCAAAAATAGGGACAAACAGCACAAAAAAATTCAGAAAGCGGTTACACTTGGCTGTGCTTTTTGACTGAAATTATGGTAATATAAAATTAATTAATGCACACCTTATTAGGGATGGAGTGATGGTGATGAGTGTAGTTGCCGGAGTTCTGGTTTGTGCTTTTGTATATGTTATCCGGGTCTCTCTTGTCCCACCTGGCGATGAGGAATTTCGGACCTATTAAATACTCTAGGCGCTAAACCATGGTTTAGCGCCTTTTTTCTGTGGGCAAGCTTCACAATATGTTACTTACGGCAGGATAACCGGGCAGCGCAAATTTTGGTATAATAAAAAAGCCGTTACATGAATACGGAAGAAAGCTGGTAACCGCCGATGAATCCAAACGACAGCATATATGACAACCTGGGAGGCGCGGAGGGTTTGCATCGTCTGGTAGAGGTTTTTTATGCCAAGGTGCAGCTTCATCCGCAGCTCGGCCCTTTGTTCCCGGCAGATATTACTCCTGTCCTGGAGAAGCAGTATCAATTCCTGAGTCAATTTTTTGGTGGACCCACACTCTATTCTGAACTGCATGGACATCCGATGATGAGGGCAAGGCATATGCATGTCCCGATTACTCCGGAGCGTGCGGAAGAGTGGTTGGCTTGTATGAAAGAGGCGCTGGAGGAAACGGGTGTGGAGGAGCCGCTGCGTTCATTTGTGTTAAGCCGGCTTGCGGGTCCTGCACATCATTTTGTCAACATGCCCCGGGAGTAACGCGTAGTTGATCGTGAAAGGATGAGGGCATTGCCGGATTTGATACCTCTTTACACTATTAAAGTAAACTGTTGCAACTGTGAGAAAGAATTTATGACCTCAAGAGTTCGTCCCAGCCTCAAAAAAGCGATTCGCCGTGATGCGGATTTCTGCTCTTACTACAAGGATGAGAACCCGGATTATTACGTCGTTCGCGTCTGCCCGGCCTGCGGTTTTGCCTCCACAGAGAATTCTGCGGACAAGCTCGCTGACTGGCAGCGCAAGTCTTTCCGCGATCAGGTGGCCAGCCGCTGGATTGCCAGGGACTTTGGTGATAAACGCAGCTGGGAGATTGCACTTGAGACCTACAAGCTTGCATTGATCTGTGCCCAGAGCATCAAGGATAAGGACCGGATTATTGCCAGTCTTTTGCATCATATTGCCTGGATGTACCGGTATCAAGGGGATACTGCGCAGGAGCAGCGCTTCTTGCGTTATTCGCTAGACATGTATATTAAGGTCTATGAAAATGATGGCATTGGCGGTAACGATGCCCGTCTGATGTACCTGATTGGTGAGCTGAACCGTCGTATCGGCGAATTTTCAAACGCAGTGAAATGGTTTTCGCGTCTGATCAATGACCAGAAGATTATGGATGCCGCGATGATCCGGGCAGCCCGGGAGCAGTGGGCTCTTTTGCGTGAACAGATGAATGGGGGAGAAATAAGTCCAGACGGATTGCCGTCGGGTACATAAGGAGTTCCTGCTGGACATCGCAAAAAAAGCACAGGAAGCTTCTCCTGTGCGCCTGCTAAGCTATAGTCAACGGAATAAGTGTGTCGGCCTGTGCTGAACGATCAGCGTACAGACCGGTCAAAGAGCAGGTAATCGGCATCAGTGTCGATTACGGTCAGGCTGGTCTTGCAGCAAGGGAAGACCAGCAGTTTTTTTTTGCCGTCCCGGACGAGCTGCAACTCGTCCGGTTTCATGGGCAGAAGCACGTTCTCCTTGTCGCAGAACGGACAGTACTGCACATACATGTCTCCTAAAGTGATGTCATAAGGCCAGGTATGGCTGAATGGTATCATTGTTCGTCCTTCTCGGACGGCTGGGACCCGGCATCGCTGCCGGCGGTGTCTTCACTCTGCTTCTTGGATAGCTCCGCGATCTTTTGCAGCAAGATATGTTGAGGCATATGCATCAAGTGTTCCAGTGGAACACCGAGTTGTTTAGATAATGTAATCGCCGTTTCCGGTGAAATCTGCAATGGCTTCATGGGGATGTCCTCCTTAATAAATAGGGTTGGCGGTACTTCAGGGCATCTTGCCCGTATCTGAATTCACTTTACCATGGCTGTAGGCCAAATACAAAGAAAACCAAATGTTAGTAAAGGAAGGGGAACCCAAATGAAACAACCTTTATCATTGACCTGGGAATTGGATTCTATATTTCCGGGAGGATCTGCTTCACCGCAGTTTGAGAGCTTTTTGAAAAAGCTGGAGTCAGACATTCAGGTTCTAGAACAGAAGGTTGCAGAGTCAGCTTCACCTGCAAATGTCGAATCGACCCGTGCGCTGGATGAAGTTATAGCATTGCTGCAGAGCTGTTCCGGCCGTCTGGTTCAGGCTTCGGAATTTGCCGGATGTCTGGGTGCGCAGAATCAGCAGGACAAGGGTGCTGTACGGCTGTCCTCCAAGGTTACGGGCCTTCGCGCAGGCTTCGAGGGCGTCAGCTCCAAGTTCGACAATGTGTTGCGGCAAACTCCCGATGATGTATGGAGTGAGTGGATGGCCCGCCCGGAAATTGCGCCACTGGAGTTTGTTCTCAGTGAGAGCCGCGACTTAGCCCGTGAGAAAATGAGTCCGGAACTGGAAGGACTCGCGCTTAAGTTGGCTGTTGACGGTTATCATGGCTGGAGCGAGCATTACGAAACGATTGTAAGCTCCATACAGATCCCTTATGAGGATAAAGAGGGGGCCAAGCTGCTGTCCGCCGGACAGGCCTTCAACAAGCTGGATGATCCCGATCCTAAGGTACGGGAGATCATGTTCCGCAAATGGGAAGAGGCCTGGGCCGGTGCTGCCGACTATTGTGCAGACACCCTCAATCACCTTGCAGGCTTTCGTCTGAATCTGTATGAGGGCCGTGGCTGGGAGAGTGTGCTTAAGGAGCCACTGGGCATTAACCGCATGTCAGGAGCATCACTGGATATGATGTGGGACGTGATTACCAAAGCCAAACCGGCACTGGTCTCTTACTTAAACCGTAAAGCCAAGCTGCTCGGGCTTGAATCTCTGGCCTGGGTAGATGTAGATGCACCGGTAGGCAAGTCCTCCGGCAAAATCCCCTACGATCAGGCAGCAAAAGACATTGTAACGCAGTTCCGCAAATTCAGTCCGAAGCTGGCTGATTTTGCCGAACGCGCCTTCGACAGCAATTGGATTGAGGTGGAAGACCGTCCCGGTAAACGTCCAGGAGGATTCTGTGTATCCTTTCCGGAAAGTAAGGAATCCCGCATTTTTATGACCTACAGCGGCACCCCATCCAATGTGTCGACCCTGGCTCATGAACTTGGACATGCTTATCATTCCTATCTGCTGGAAGATCTTCCTCTGTTCAATCAGAACTATGCCATGAATGTGGCAGAGACCGCTTCGACCTTCGCAGAGGTCATTGTAGCTGATGCCCAAGTTAAGGCTGCAGCAAACAGCGAGGAGAAAATCGCCCTGCTTGAAGCAAAAATCCAGAATAGTGTAGCCTTCTTCATGAATATCCACGCCCGCTTTTTGTTTGAAACCCGTTTTTATGAGAAGCGTAAGCAGGGGCTGGTGAATGCCGAAGAATTGTCGGAGATGATGGTTGAGGCCCAGAAGGAAGCCTACTGTGGAATTCTATCTGAATATCATCCGCATTTCTGGGCAGCCAAGCTGCATTTCTATATTACAGATGTGCCGTTCTACAATTTTCCATACACCGTTGGCTACATGTTCAGTACAGGATTGTACCGGCTTGCACTTCAGGAAGGTGCATCTTTCGCTGATAAATACGACAGCCTGTTGCATGATACAGGTATCATGACCCTGGAGGATTTGGTATCGAAGCATCTGGGTGTGGATTTGACTAAGCCGGATTTCTGGCAAGGTGCAACTGATTTGATTACTGCAGATATTAACGAATTCTTGAGAATGACAGAACATTCTGCCTAAAAGTTTGTCAGAACCAAGGCGTTTCATCTTTTTGCAGGCAAAAAACGAGGTTTGAACACCTTGTATTAATACGCAAAAGCCCCTTTTTAGGGGTTTTTTTGTGTTGGAATGCTGTCGAAATAAGACGATTGATAGAAGGAAATATACAATAAAACAATGAAATTTACGCATATATAGGGATAAACACCCAATTATGTTGAATAATGTTGAACGCTTGTACTAGGTGGCCTATAATGAGCCTAAAGCCTTATATAAGGGCTGCTAGAAAGTGAAATTAACATGAGCTTACAAAACTTTTAGGAGGAGACACATGCTGAGAACGGAACAACTATCACTGGCAAGACAGATTGATTTGGTGTTTAAGGAACTGCAGGAGGAATTGTCAGGACTGTCTTCCGGCACGGTTTTTGTGCAAATCAGAAATAACGTCATTGGGAAGTTTGGGATCCGCCATAATCCGCTGGCAGGTCGCAGCGGGGCTTTTGAGGAAGAGCAAGAGGGGTTGACCGTAGGACAACAATCTGCGTTCCGGCTAATGGCTCTGGAGAGCCTGAAATACAAACGGCGCTGGACGCATGGTGAGATTGGCTATGAATTTGCCGTCCGTCAGGGAATGGTGGTTGTTGATGCCACACTCGAATCCAATTACAATATGGCCAACCTGATGATCCGCTATCCACGCAATGTCCATGCCGACAAGTCCGATCAATTCTACGGCTAAGATATACATAGATATGCACAAGCAAAAGCCCCCTGCGTCTCGGCGAGAGGCGCAAGGGGGCTATAAAGCGGGTCCGCTTAGGCATTCAGCCTGGCGGGATACTTATGATAAGGCTGTTACTACGAACGACCGGACAATTGTTGCTCTGCCAGCTGCACCAGACGTTTGGTGATATATCCTCCCAAAGAACCGGTTTCGCGGGAAGTGTAGTTCCCATAATAACCGTCAGCTGGGATAGTTACTCCAAGCTCCTGTGCTGCTTCATATTTCAACTGCTGCAGCGCTGCAGTCGCTTGAGGAACGACCAGGTTATTGGAACGGCTACCACGACCTTGTTGACCTGCTTGACCCATGTTTGTTCACCTCCTTCGCCCGTTGTGAAGATAGTATGAGCGCTAGGAGAGGAATTCATGCACGGTTCAGGAAGGTTTCGAGGATGGTAATTATATGAAAATCAGAGTTCGGGATAGATGACTTCAAGATGGCTTGAAACCGCAAGGATTTGACCTGGTTTTAAGGTAATTATGCCTGTAAAGGAAGCCTCTTTGTCCAGGTTGGGTGCATCCGGAAGCCAGGTATAGGGCTCAATACAGAGAAATTGGTCTGCCGTTCCTTTGGTGTATATCACCCAGTGGCGGAAGAATTCCTTGTCTGCAGTATAGCGAAGCCCATAGCCGTCATTCCGCATCAACACAGCTTCCGCAGACTGCTCATCTCCAATGCGCAGTACGGTGTCCAGATTTGTACCCGACAGTTCCATTCCTTGATTCAGAGCTTCAAGCTCGCCTAAAGGCAGCAGATTGCCGCTGGTCAGCAGTTCATTGTTCAATTCATAGACACTTTCGACGGGCAGCTCAAGCTTCCAGCGATCCGGCTCGCCATCTATCATAAACCAGGTGTGGTACCCCATTCCAAAAGGGATATTCTTGTCTCCCAGATGTGAGACCTTGAGCGTTTGCTTGAAACGGGCATCCTGCAAACGGAATGTCATCTCAAACTTTAAAGGGACGGGAAATTGCTCCATCCAGCGGGGGTCATCCGCAGTATTGAATTCGGTAGTTACTGCGCAGCCTTCCTCGTCTTCTTCAATATCGCTTACACACCAGGATTGCGCACGGTGCAGGCCATGAATATGGTGTCCTCCTGCTGAATTCGGCTCGAACTGATAGCTTGTGCCTTCGAATTGGAATTGTCCCTCCCGGATACGTCCGGGAGGAATCAGTAGGGGCATGCCAAAATGATAAGGCTTCTGTAGGTAATAGGATAGATCGTTCTCCTCGGGCCTGCGCAGAATTTCACGATTTTCCTTACGGTCCCACAACGAAATGACGTTGTTGCCCAGTCGCGGCAAAAGCGTGACTTCCAGCTCACGGCTATGCAAAATATAGGTATCATAACCGCCCCACTGCCCTTTGGTCACCTGTTTCATGAAATGTATGCTCCTTTAATGTAACTGTAATCGAAAGACACGAATACCCTTATCATACCAGATTTATATACAGCGGTTAAGTCATTTGACAACTTCCCCAGTTCGCTCTATGATGAATGCATTCATGAACATGACAATGCGATGACAGGGACAAGTAGGCGGAAGAAGCACCTTCAGAAAGCCGGTGGTTGATGCGAACCGGTGGGGCACTTCAGGCTGAATGGACCCTGGAGCGCCGCGTTCGAACAGGTATGTGACCTAAGTAGACCGGCCGGCTCTTCCCCGTTAACGGAAGTCAAGGCTGCTTGTTATATCTCGTTTGGAAGAGACTGCAGGCGGCGAATAAGGGTGGTACCACGGTCTCACGTCCCTTGCGGATGTGGGGCCTTTTTGTGTGCTGCCGGAAGTGAAAACATAATCGGAGGGAATAAAATGGCTAAAAAAGTATTGTCCGGCATTCAGCCGAGCGGTTCTCTGACTCTGGGGAACTACATCGGTGCGATCAAAAATTTCGTTAAGCTGCAAGAAGAGCATGAGTGCTACTTTATGGTTGTGGATCTTCATGCCATTACGGTCTCCCAGGACCCTGCTGCCCTGCGGGAGAATTCAGAATCAGTAGCGGCTCTGTACCTGGCGGCAGGGATTGATCCTGCAATTTCCAACGTCTATATGCAATCCCACGTACAACAGCACGCAGAGCTGGGCTGGATTATGACTACCTTAACCGCGATGGGCGAGCTGGAGCGGATGACACAGTTCAAGGACAAGTCTTCCGGCAAGGATTCTGTAGGCGCGGGTCTGTTCGTGTACCCGTCTCTGATGGCAGCTGATATTCTGATTTACAATGCGGACCTGGTGCCGGTCGGGGAAGACCAGAAGCAGCATCTGGAGCTGACACGCGATTTGGCCGGACGCTTCAACCACCGTTTTGGTGAATTCTTCACGGTTCCAGAGCCTTACATTCCTGAAGTTGGCGCACGTATTATGTCACTGGATGACGGTACCAAAAAGATGAGCAAAAGCAATCCGAATCCTGGAAGCTATATCGCTCTGCTGGATCCGCCCGATGTTATACGCAAAAAAATAAGCCGTGCCACAACGGACTCCGGCCGGGAGGTTATCTTTGATCCGGCGACCAAGCCTGAGATCAGTAACCTGATGAGCATCTACGCTGAGTGCTCCGGAATGACGCTGCAGCAGATTGCTGACCGCTACGAGGGCCAAATGTATGGAGGCTTCAAAAAAGATCTGGGTGAGGTTTTGGTAGCTACGCTTGAGCCTCTGCAGCAGAAATACCAGGAGATACGCAGCTCGGGCGCGCTGACTGACATTCTTGCTGAAGGCGCGGAACGGGCACGTAATGTGGCCGCTCAGACGCTTGCTGGTGTTAAAGAGCGAATGGGCTTTCTGCCGCTGCGCTAGGAAGGCTGCTGTGCTTTGGTCTCTGCCTTGCGTCTCAGTCGGGCTTTGAGGATAAAGCCCCACCCGATATTCGCAATGCATAACACACCCAGCAGCAGAGCCAGCCAGATATTAGTGCTGATGGAGATGGATGCTGCGGTAAGAAGAAGAATGGAAGAGCATGCGAACCAGAGGGATAAGCCTTTGCCCATATAACGTCAGCCTTCTTTCTGTTGAAGTGAGTAGTTAGATTTGAATCATAACAGACTCTTGAAAATTTACCCGCTGCGAAAGTACTGCGCAGCGGGATTTTTAATTGCCAAAACTAATGAAAACGCTTTATGGTGATTGTGATAGTCTAAAGCTTCATCGAACCGGGGTCAATAGCAAAACGTTCATCGAGCTTTTCACTGCTCAGCCAGCCAACATAGGTGTTAAGGGGTTGGTAGTTATTGTCCATGACCAGCACAGCAACGAACGGGAATTGCTTACGGTGTAAATAACGTACATCTCCCCAGCGTACAATATATCCGGAGGCCACTTGCTCGACCTCGGCTACGGCATAGGAGGTAAAGTACAGAAAAGCCTGAATATCGGGATGGTTTTTGGAATGCTCAACGGCGGGGTGAGTGGAGCACACCGCATGCTTGAACCATTCGAGCCGTCGGTTGTTCAGAAGTCCGATATTATAGCTGCCGTCCAGCTTGGCTTTGACAACATTCCAGCGCGTCGGTGAGATGGTTGGAATTACGAAATACCGCTCACCTGGGCTATGATGGATATCCTTGTTCTTCAGATTTCTTGTCAACCGGGCATGCACCACTGTCCGCCAAATATAATAAAGCGCGATGCAGGCATACAGGGTAACAAATAAAGGGGCCGGTGGAACCAGCCCGCTGATCCAGAGGATAATGGCCGCCGCATGGCTGCCGAATATAAACGGATCAAAGATGTGGATAATGTTCCAGGCGATCCATTTCTCTGTGAAAGGACGTGCGGCCTGAGTGCCATAGGTGTTGAACAGGTCTGTAAATACATGAACAGCTACGCCGATGAAGCTCCACATGGCAATATGGCTCAGGTGATGAAGATCTGCGAACCCGAAGACGGGTCCAATAACCAGTGTAATCAAGGCAGGCCACAGGAGTAAAAACGGCAGGGAGTGAGTGATCCCACGGTGGTTACGGATATACAGCGCATTGTTTTTGAGGCGCAGCGCAGTATCGGCATCCGGGGCCTGAGAGGCCAATACGGTAGCGATCATGACCGCACCGGCTAATGTCGGCTGGGAAGCAACGACGGGATCAACAAAGGACAGTCCGGCAAGTCCCAGGCCCATAACGAAATGTGTAGCGGTATCCATTGGTCAGATCTCCTTTGTACGGAAGTTCTCTATTAATAACTACCCAATTTGCCGTCTAGTTATTTAGGGGGTGTAAAATAAATTTCGTCACGCAATTGTCAAATTGATGAACATCTTGGTCAATGATTGTCAAACTCTTTCTCTGTTTGTTATGATAAAGTTAACAGCAGAGTGAATAATGTTCTCAACTAAGAACGTTAAAAATCGGTTTTATGCTTCATTGGAACGTAGAAGTCCCTAGAAGGAGGAACACCAAACGTGGACAATCAATTGAGATATCAAGCTTCTTCGGATTCCGCAGCGCTGTCTGCCAAATCGCCGAAGGAAGGTGCCAGCTGGCGCGACTTCATTACGGTGACGAAACCAGGGATTATCCGCTCGAATCTTATCGCTGCTTTTGCTGGATACTGGGTGGCTTCCGGCTGGGATGTGCAGTATGGACGGCTCATTCTGACTTTACTCGGCACCATGCTGGTCATGGCTTCTGCCTGCGTGTTCAATAACTATTTCGACCGTGATCTGGATATGAAAATGGAAAGAACACGTGAGCGGGGGCTTCCGACAGGAAGATTGAAGCCGGGTGTTGTGCTTGCATATGCCATAGGGCTTGGGATAGCCGGTCTCGCGGTGTTGTTTGCCTTTTGTGGCGTGCTGGCCGGATTATTCGGCATCGTCGGCATGTTTGTCTATGTAGTAGTTTACACCCTTTGGCTCAAAAGAACATCTACATGGAGCACTTCTGTAGGTGCAATTTCAGGCGCAATGCCTCCAGTTATCGGATATGTTGCTGTAACCGGAACGGTGGATCTCGGGGCCTGGCTGCTGTTCGCCATGCTGTTTCTCTGGCAGCCGCCGCATTTCTGGGCGCTTGGCATCCGACGCAAGGAAGAGTACAGAGCAGCTGGATTTCCGCTGCTGCCTGTAGTTAAAGGTACGCGGAGGACCAAATTCCAAATGATTCCTTATGTGGCGCTGCTTCTGCCAATCCCGGTATTGATGTATGCTTACGACTATGCGGGAATTTTTTACCTCATTATCTCTGCGGGGTTGTCCCTCGCCTGGCTATACTTGACCCTGAAGGGATTCCGGGCGAAGGATGACGATGCTTGGGCGAAGCAGAACTTCTTTTTCTCCATTAATTACCTGACAGTCAGTCTGATTGTGCTTGTGCTGAATACGATCCACGGCTAAGGGGGAGAATGTCCTGTGCAGACCTTGAAACGCTACAAATGGACCTGGCTGATGCTGCTATTGGCCTTAGGCCTGGCTATTTATCTGGCTGTGATCTCGTTAAGCGGCAGGAATGACAAGCTGCCTGTAATCGGTGAAGTGCAGGACTTCTCGCTTGAAAATGTGGATGGCCGGCAAATTACTCTGGCAGATACGGAGGGGAAGCCGAGACTGGTGTATTTCTTCTTCACGGAATGCCCGGATGTTTGTCCCATCACCACCTTTATGCTGTCACAGACTCAGGATTTGCTGGTTAAGGATGGCAGCTTCGGCAAGGATGTGGAATTCGTCTCTATTTCCTTTGATCCCAAGAATGACACGCGTGAAGCGATCAAGACGTTCGCTGACCGTTTTCATGCGGACTACAGCGGCTGGTATTTCCTACGCGGTGATCAAGAGCAGGTCCGCAATCTGGCGGCCGGCTCCTTCAAGGTGCTGATTTACGGGGACAACAAGGATAATTTTGCCCATGCGAATTTGATTGGTCTGGTAGACCGCCACAACCGGCTCCGGGGACTTTATGATGCAGGAGAAACGGAGAACGTGACACCGGAATTTTTGGCAGGCGAACTGAAGAGGTTGGTTGGGGAAAAATAAAAGCATGGAAAATAACGCCTTGTTCGGCTTCTTGCGTGGGACGCAGGAAACGGATAAGGCGTTTTTTGGGTTGTTGAACGACTAAGGTAAGCGGTTCTTGGTGATGCGGAAGCTACCAATGGCAGCTTGTCCTGTATGCTTACGTTTCCATATAAGGTAAGGGTTCAGGATAAATGATGAACTCCTCAAGTCCGGCCTTTTCCAGTTGAGTGATATTGTATTCATCGGGGGTTCCTTCCACCCCGGCATAGCCTTTTCGGGTATAAATATGAACGGCATCCGGGAATGCATCACGCAGGATACCGCGGATTTTTTTGCCTGAGCTGTCATTGTCCATGTACAGGTACACCTCTCCGTCGCCTATTCTGCGCCGCAGCGTCTCCAGCTTCAGTGTGTTTAGAGTGCCGAATGTACACTGGATATCAATCTCTGGCGTCAGCAGCCTCCGTAATCTGCTGCGGTCATTTTTACCTTCAACGATGATAGTTATGGACATATACGGTCATCCTTCCCCCGTGGTGATGTGTCTATGTCGATATTTTACCTAAAAACCGTCATTATTAAAAATATCAGCGATTTATTTGTTGCACATTCTATAAGATGAATTATCATTCCCCGGGAAATGTCGTAAAAAGAAACAATCACCCGGTTGTAAAAGAGCCGGATGATTGGGGGATTTATTATTCGGCAAATGCGGACAAACTTAGAATATTCCGGCACTGAGGATGATGACCAGCAGAATGTAGAGTACCAGAATGGTTCCTGTAGAAGTCCAGAATACAGGAGTTACGGGAGCGGGATTGGGGCCCGGACCGCAATGTTCGCCCATGGAGGATTCACCACGCTTTCGAATGTGGGTTGATTACACTGTATATTATGTTGAAAGCAACATTGGGTTTGTATGTTTGCCTATCCACATCCTCCATTGTTTCAGGGAGAAGGAGATGTCCTTTTCAAGCGGCCGGACTGTTCCACTCCGGCCGGTAGGCCAGCTTGCCTGAGGTTCTGGGCGGCAACAGCAGCAGAGCGGTCATCAGCAGCACAAAGGCAATGAAATATGGGGAGACGTAGTCCCGGAGCTGTCCTGCTGCAACCGGACCGGCAAACGCGCCAAGCGACATGGCAATGGATTGCAGCGAGAAGGTCCGGCCCATGCGTCCGGCACCTCCGAGACTGATGAAGAGTGAGGCCATCGCCGGGAAAAGCACGCCTTTGGCAGCCCCAAGCAGAAAGAGAACCACACCTGCGGGAATGCCCCGGAACGCAGCCAGCGTGAAGAAGCAGAGTGCCATAGCCAGGAGTGCTGCCGCGATTCTTATTCCTGGTGCAAGCCGGTTGAGAAAGAAGAGACTGAGCGTGACCAGTGCCCCCAAGCTAAGCAAGGACAGCAGGATTCCGGTAGAGATCATTCCATCACTGCCCTGTGACAGGGGCAGTTCAAAGAACAGTACTCCTTGGGAGCAGGAAACAAAGAAGGGGAGCAGATAATAACGCCGGGATACAGGAGGGGGCGCTTGGGCTGGAGCTTGTGAGAGCGAGTGCAAAGGCAGAGCAGTGTTCACGGCGGCCAGGCTCTGAACATGCTTAGGCACGCTGAATAAGGCCATCACACCGGTGAAGATCAGCAGCCAGCCCAAAGTAGTGAAGGTGCCGGAGTAGCCGGCCTTTGCCACAATAAAAGCTCCGGCGGCTGGGGACACAACGGAAGCAAGCGTATGGACGATCCCATGGCCGGACATATATTTCCCTTGGGTCGCGGAATCAGAAGAGAGCGAGGCCAGGAGTGTCATGCAGGCGGGGGAGAGGAAGGCCAGGGCGAAACCGCTCGCTGCCCGGAGCAGCAGCAGATGCCAAGGAAGCTGCGCATGGGCCTGAAGCAGCAGAATGGCCCCGGCTGCCGTGAGCGCGAACACAATGTAACGGCGGCTGCCGTTACGGTCGACCAGCACGCCGGCCAGCAGATTGCCGGGAAGATGCGTCAGCGAATACATGCCCATCATCCAGCCAATGAAGGCTGGTCCCGCGCCCAAAGAGATGGCAAACGGCGTAAGAATAGGGTACTGGGCATGCAAATCGAAGAAGGCCAGAAAGAGAAACAGATACAGCCACAGCGCGGTTTTCAAAGAAAGCACCTCCACAGGGGCCTGACTCTGTACCAAGGCACAGGCAGGCGCTTTTTGACATATAGGGTTAATGACACATCATCATCCAATTGTTACCAATGATTCGGACAATGACCTACTTGTACTTTACGTGTGGTCTGGCAGGCTTATACCATTTTCTTGGGGATGGCCAGCAGGAAGCTGCTCGGCCATGAATTATATAGGTCATTCATGTATAATAATTATTAATATTGAAATGTCCCGGGGACACGCGCCCTGTTGTGACGAAATATGGCGATAGGGGTGTTGTGAAATTGATGGATCCGGCAGTGTGGTCACAATTTATTAGGGAGAATTGGCTGGTTATCGTTGTAGCACTTGTGCTGCTGTTTGCGGTAATTAATCTGATTAAGACAGTTCTGAAGTGGGCGATAGTCATTGCTATTGTAGCTGGCTTGTTCATTTACAGCGGGGTTACGCTTGACCAAATTGGCAACGCTGTGAATAAGGTTACAGATGGAACGGTAAGCACACTCAAGAGTGAAGCACAGGATATGATGCTGAAGGAAGCGAAGGATGCCAAGTACACTTCTGGAGGCGACGGCACTTTTACCATTACAACACCTAACCTTGAAGTCAAGGGTGCTGCCGGAGAGGATAAGGTGGAAGTGATTTTCCGCGGAGTGAGTCTCGGTAAATGGAGTATGACGGAAACCACCCAAACCTTTATTGAAGAAGCCCGCAAAAATCAATAGGTTTGCAGAAATGCTGATCATAGTTGATATGACTCTACAGAGAAATGAAAGGGAGGACAAACATGCTTAAAGGATGGATAGACAGCCTTAGTGAAGCCAACATCATCTCCATCCTGTTGGTTGTGGTTGTCCTTTTTTCACTGCTTCAGGGCTGGGGCAGAGGCTTCGCAAGAGCGGCAGGAGGCTTGTTCGGCCTGCTGGGAAACGGGGTGCTTACCCTTCTGGCGCTGGCTATGGCCATTCCTGCGGCGATGCATCTGTCGCCCATCGCAGGAACCTGGGCGCTAGGAATAGTGGTGCCTGAGACGCAGCTCAGCGGATGGCAGCAGTTGTATTACACTGCTGTATCTGTGCTGGCAGGATCACCTTTTGTGCGTTTTCTGCTGCTTCTACTGATATCTTACAGTATAATCAGACTTCTGCTCGGACTGCTGTTCCTGCTGCTGCCTTTCCGGCTGCCCCGCTTTCGGAGAAGGGAATCGGACCGGAAGATTACACTGGCCAGCCGTCTTAGCGGTGCGATCATCGGCGGTGTTATCGGACTGGTGCGCGGTCTTGTCCTTGTTCTTGCGCTGTACATCGGTGTAGGCCTGAACCCTGACAGCGGCTTCAGTCGTTATGTGGAATCCTCTCCCATCTACAGCGAAAGTGCCGCTGCTGTCTTTGAGCCGATTGCCGGTGAAGATATGCGCAGCAGACTGCCGGTGCTGACCCAAGCAGTGGCTGATGAGATGAATGATATTTTGCGGCGGAAATATGAGGTCATTGATCATGAAATTTCACCAGACATTGTCGGAGCCGCTGCTGATATTGCCGGACAAGCCAAGGGGGCTGAGGACAAGGCCAAACTGCTGTATGACTGGATTGGCTCGCGGATTGCCTATGACTATGGTAAGGCTGAGAATTACGAGCAGAAACGCATCTGGCATGAGCAGACCCCGCAGGATACTTTTGATACCCGGCTTGGGGTATGTATTGATTATGCCCGCCTGTACGCCGTAATGGCACGTTCACAGGGACTTCAGGTGCGTGTAGTCACGGGACAGGGTTACGATGGCCAAGGCGGATATGGCGCCCATGCCTGGAATGAAGTATACCTGCCGGACAGGCAGGCCTGGATACCGCTCGATTCCACGTGGGCGCGCAGCGGGGACTGGTTCAACAGCAAGGATTTTGATAAAACCCATATTAAAGAAAGTGTGCTCTGAGAAGGAAGCGGCAGCCTTGAGATGTATGGTACAATAACAGGGCATATCGAGTAGCCTTTCAGACTCTGGTATGATCAGGTTCTGTATCTGCAACCTATAAGGAGAGGACACACTGTGAAATGGTTTGGCCGCCCGGGGATACGTCCGGATGAAGCTCATGGCCGAAGTGCACCCAGTCTCCGCATAAATCTGTTTTTCTTCGGCACGTTTTTTGTTTTTTGTGTCATTATTATTCGTCTTGCATCCCTGCAGTTCGTCGAAGCTGCGGCTTTGACCGAAGTAGAAGAGAGTCAAGAGACTAAGGCTGTTCCTCTTTCCGCGATCCGGGGGATTATTCATGCTGCCGGTGGGGAAGAGATTGCGTACAATACATCCGTCCAATCCTTGTACATCACTTTAACCAAAGACTATACAGAGACCTATAAGAACAAGGAAACCAAAGAATATGAGTTTACGGAGAGTGCCCAAGCGAATACAGCTTCGCTGGCAGTGAGACTGGAATCCGTCTTCAGTCAATATGGTGACCCATCCGGCAAAAAGCTCACGCAAGCAGATATTACAGCTCTGCTCGATCTCCATTTCAAAAAAGCGCTGGGCTACTATCCGCGTAAAATCAAGACAGGTCTTACACCCAGGGAAGTGGCCCATTTTCTGGAGCACAAGGAGCAATATCCCGGCCTGTCCATTGTGGAAGAAGCTGCCCGCCATTATGACAAAGACACCGTAGCTGTACAGGCGGTGGGTTATATTAAGCCTTTTAAATCCTCCGATAAAGAGGATAGCTATAAGAATATCCGCAGTGCGATGAAAAAAAATAATGCCGATCCGGGCTTAGCGTATAAAGAGGATGAATTTGTCGGATTTTACGGCCTTGAGCTGCAATATCAGCGGGAGCTGCGCGGAAAAAATGGCTACCAGACAATTTCCGTCAATCCGCAGAATATGGCGGAGGAAGTCACCCAATCAGTCCCGCCCGTCAAAGGGAACGATCTCTGGATGACGATCAATAAGAACATCCAGCTTAAAACCGAACAGGCGATTATGGATCAGATCCGCTGGCTGCATACCCATCCGGTACTGGGGAAACTCCATCCGGATGCCCTGACCGGGTATGCCGTGGCTATGGAAGTGGATAGCGGCAATGTGGTTGCGATGGCCAGCATGCCGGATTATGATACAAATGTCTGGACATCGGAAAAGGTTGCGCCTGAGGAATACGATAAGATTAGGGATAACAACCTGAACGGTACGATTACAGATACTACCTCCGGTATATCCGGGAATGGCCTGAAGTCCATTCTATATCTGGGGTCCACCATCAAACCGTTAAGTGTGTTAATCGGATTGAATGAAGGCTTATTCTCTGCCAGCGATACTTATAACGACAAAGGGATCGCCTATTTCGGCAAGGATGACAATGCTTCCGTAAGTAATTCCTCCGGTCATGTACTCGGACTGTTGCACCCTGCTGAGGCTATTCAGGAATCCTCCAATGCTTTTATGGTCGATAAGGTCGGAAATCCGCTGTACAAGAAATATCAGGACAAGGCGACAGGGGTTTGGGATAAATATTTAAAGGCTTTTGGCCTGGGTGTATCCACTGGGAGCGGGCTGCCGCATGAAAGTGCCGGAGCTAATGATTATATGGATATCAAGGCGGCCGGAAGTACCCAGGCAGCCATGGTCTACGCATCCTTCGGCCAGAAAGGTAAATATACAGCACTGCAGCTTGCCCAGTACACAGCAACCCTCGCCAATGAGGGCGAACGGATCAAGCCCCAGTTGGTCAGCAAGATCACGGATGCGGACGGCAACACCGTTAAGGAGTATCACCGTGAAGTGCTGGATAAAATCACATTCGATCCTTCCTACTGGAAGGAGATCAAAAAAGGAATGAACACTGCCGTCAAGGCCTTTGACGGGTTTCCTTATGATTTTGCCCGCAAAACAGGCACCTCTGAGATGGATGCGTACGGAGTAGTCCGGGACAACGGCGTATTTATCGCATATGCCCCGCGTGAGAACCCCAAGCTGGCGGTAGCGGTAGTGATTCCTGAAGGCGGATTTGGTTCCAACAGTGCTGCACCGGTTGCGCGTGCAATTTTTGACGCGTATGACTGGGAATACGGGCTGACTGGAGTACCTAAGAAGAACGTACCACCTGTAGCGGTGTCAACGCCGGAATGAAGGTTTATTTTAAGATGTAGAGGAGTGAAAAACTGTGAGTGTTTTCCGTAAGCAGGCCTCTCCCCAAGACGAGAAGGACAGCAAGAGCTCGCTTGGCCTGCGGCTCAACGTGTTTTTCTTCAGCACGTTTATTATTTTCTGTGTCATTATCATCCGTCTTGCCGTTGTTCAATTCGTGGAAGGCCCTACCTTAACGGAGGTAGAAACCAGCCGTGATACCAAAAATGTGCCGCTCGCAGCCATAAGGGGATCGATCCGTGCCTCCGGTGGAGAGGAAATCGCTTATTCTACGTCTGTCCAGTCGCTCTATATTACGCTAACGAAAGAGTATACAGCTAAATTTACGGACAAGGAAACAGGAGTTACTTCGTTCACCCCGGAGGCCCGGGCGAATGCTTATGCGCTGGCTAACAAGCTGGTAGAGTCTTTTAATAAGTATGGCGACCCTAAAGGGGAAAAACTGACGGTTAACGATGTCATCAATTCCCTCGATCTCAATTTCAAGAAATATTCCGGCTTCATGGCACGGCGGATTAAGGCGGGCCTTACCTCCGAGGAGGTAGCTTATTTCATGGAGCATAAGGCAGAGTATCCGGGCCTGGAAGTAGTCGAAGAGAGCAACCGCCACTATGATAAGGATACGGTCGCGGTACAGACTATCGGCTACATCAAGCCTTTCAAGTCCTCAAGCAGCCTGGATATTTACAAAAATATTCAAAATGCGATGAAACAGTTGGATGCCGATCCGGGTCTGACCTACAAGGATGATGAATTTGTCGGATTCGATGGGCTGGAGCTGCAGTATCAAAGAGAGCTGCGCGGGAAGAACGGTTATCAGGTCATCTCAGTCAATCCGCAGAATATGGCCGAAAAGGTCGAAAAGGTCGTTCCGCCAGTGAAAGGGAATGACCTGTGGACGACCATCAACAAGAATATTCAGTTGAAGACCCAAGAAGCCATTACCGAGCAGATTAGCTGGCTGCATTCCCATGCCGTGCAGGGCAAAACACATCCTAATGCGATCACCGGTTATGCGGTAGCCATGGAAGTGGATACTGGTAATATTGTCGCTATGGCTAGCATGCCCGACTATGATACCAATGTATGGACTTCGGGATCATTGCCTACCGATGTCTGGAACCGCATCATCGATAATTATCAGAACGGAACCATCAATCCGATTTCTTCGGGCGTTTCAGGTAACGGACTCCGTTCGGTACTGCTGATGGGTTCAACCATCAAGCCGCTAAGCGTACTCATAGGCCTGAATGAAGGGTTTTTCAGTACCAGCTCTACCTACATCGATACAGGCAGTACCTCTTTCGGTAAGGAAGGGCATGAAACCAAGGTTAGAAACGCTTCCGGCCACGTATACGGTCCCATGGACCCGGCCAAAGCGATCACGAAATCCTCTAACGTATTCATGGTCGATATGGTCGGCAAGAAGCTGTGGGATAAGTATGGTGGAACCAAGGGCATTGAGGTTTGGGACAAGTATATGAAGGAATTCGGCCTCGGCGTATCCACACAAAGCGGCCTTCCCAGAGAGTTTCTGGGACAAATCAACTATACGAATACCGAGGCGGCGGGAAGTGCCCAGGCGGCTCTGGTCTATGCCTCCTTCGGACAGCAGGGAAGCTACACTACGCTGCAGCTTGCGCAGTACGCTTCCACCCTTGCCAATGAAGGCATCCGGATCAAACCGCAGCTGGTCAGCAAAATCACGGATTCCAACGGCAAGGTGATCAAGACCTTTGGCCGGGAGGAGCTGGATAAAGTCACCACGTTTGACGATTCCTTTTGGAGAGAAATCAAAAAAGGGATGAGCAGTGAAGTGACTGCCTTTAATGATTTCCCGTATGACTTTGCCCGCAAGACAGGGACATCCCAGCAGCAGGCCAAGGGAGAATTGCGCGATAACGGTGTCTTCATTGCCTTTGCTCCGCGGGATAAGCCCAAGCTGGCTGTAGCAGTGGTCATTCCTGAAGGCGGATTTGGCTCCAACAGCGCCGCACCGGTCGCCCGTAAAATTTTCGATGCTTATGATTGGGAATATGGCCTTGATGGCGTGCCTAAGAAAAGCTTAAAAACTGAAAATGCTGCGGCTAGTGGCGTTCCGAATACGTCAGGCGAAAATACTCCGGCAACAAACAACTGATACTATAAACTGAACAACAGAATGCAACGACGGAATGGCTAGATCCAAAAATATACAGCTCTCTGACACCAGAGAGCATACAAGAATGGAGGGGTGGCAAATGATTGCCAAATACCGCCTGCTGGCATTGGATATGGATGGAACCCTGCTGAATGATGAACAACAGATTACCCCGAAAACGGTGGAATGGATTAAAAAAGCAATGGATGCAGGTGTTCATGTCTGCTTGTCCACCGGACGCTCGTCACGGAGCGCAATGCCTTACGCAGAGCAGCTTGGACTTGATACTCCGATGATTATGGTGAACGGCAGTGAAGTGTGGCGTGCACCTCATGAGCTGTACCGCCGTTCCCTGATGGACATGATGCTGGTCAAAAAAATGCATGAAATCGCCGAAGAATACGGAATCTGGTTCTGGGCATATTCGGTGGACGAGGTCTACAACCGCGACAATTGGGATGGAGATATTGAAGGCCGGGAATGGCTCAAGTTCGGTTATTCTACGGAAGACGACGAGATCCGCCATAAGCTGCTGATGCAGCTTCAGGATTTGGGCGGCCTCGAAATTACGAATTCCACCCCGCACAATCTGGAGATTAATCCGCTTGGCGTGAACAAGGCTTCCGGCATTCGGGAGGTCTGCAAGCTGCTGGGCATAGAGATGTCCCAGGTGGTCGCAGTAGGAGACAGTCTGAACGATCTGGCAGCCATCCAGCAGTCCGGCTTTGGTGTAGCGATGGGCAACGCGCAAGAAGTAGTGAAACAGGAGGCGGACGCCGTGGTCGCCACGAATAACAACGACGGGATTGCAGAAGTGATTGAGAAGTATATTTTGATTTGAATCAAACATTTTAGGAGTTGAAGGAATTGGCGATTCTGGGATGGGTTTTGATTATTGCTTTATTCGCCGTAGGCCTGGCCGGAGCGGTGTATCCGATACTGCCTGGCGCGCTGGCGATTTATCTGGCCTTTTTCGTATACGGCTGGTTCTTTTCCTTCGATCCGTTTGGTGCGGGGTCCTGGATTATTCAGACGCTGATCGTGGTAGTGTTGTTTGTAGCGGATTATGTGGTCGGGGCCTGGGGAGTCAAAAAATTCGGCGGCTCCCGCGCCTCGGTCATCGGCAGCACGATCGGCCTCATCCTGGGTCCGTTCCTTATTCCGGCGTTTGGCCTGCTGATCGGTCCGTTTGTCGGCGCATTTGCCGGTGAACTGATTGCCGGTTCAAATCCGGGCAAGGCCGTGAAGGTCAGCTTCGGTTCATTGCTTGGCCTGTTCAGCAGCACAGTAGTCAAAATCATACTGCAAATTGCCATGGTCGTCCTCTTCTTTATCTGGATTGGCCGGTATTAATTTTAACAGCGAAGAAGGCGAAACAGTTTGTCCACCAAGAAAGAGTCATTTGTCAAAGGCACGCTTATTCTGGCCGCGGCTGCGCTCGTGGCCCGCGTGCTGGGTCTGGCCCAGCGGGTGCCGCTGGAGCATTTATTCAATGATATCGGGAATGCATCATTTACTCAGGCGAACAATGTGTACCTGATGCTTCTGCCGCTGGCAACAGCCGGCATTCCAAGTACGCTCAGCAAAATGGTGTCTGAGCGTTATGCGCTAAACAGGCCGCATGAGGCGCAGCAGGTATACCGTGCGGCGCTTATTTTTGCCGCAGTTGTCGGTGTGCTGATGAGTACAGTCCTGTACATAGCGGCTCCGTATTATGCGGAGTATACCAAGGTTCCCGAGAGTACGCTTGCGATCCGGGCGATAGCACCGGCGCTGCTGCTCTTTCCGATGATTGCGATGATGCGCGGTTATTTCCAGGGGCGCAATAATATGATGGCCGGGGGCATCTCGCAGATTATTGAGCAGGTTGCCCGGGTATCGACGGCAATTCTGCTTGCGTTTATTCTGCTGCGTCAGGGCTACAGCAATACATGGATGGCCGCGGGCGCTTCATTCGGCAGTGTGCTTGGCAGCATCGGGGCGTTTGGCGTGATGCTGTATTATGCAAGGAAGCTCCGCCATAGCGAGGAGCAAAAGGCTTTGTATGATTCAAGCGAAGCCCGGATTCCGCTGCTGAAGATTTACAAGGACATTTTCAAGCTGTCTATACCGATTGTGCTCTCTTCCGTTACAGTTCCGGTTGTGAACTTTATGGATACCTCGCTCATCGTTCCGCTGCTTAGCGGTCAAATCGGGTTGAAGGAGGCTACTCAGGCCTTGGGGATCTATGGAAGCCGTGCACAGAGTGTAGCCGGAATTCCGCCAGTATTGTCGATTGCGCTCAGCACTTCGCTGATTCCAATCATTTCCGCCGCCTATGCAAGGCGCGACGAAGTGCATTTGAAGCGGCAAGTGACGCTGGCGCTGCGGATTTCAATTCTGACAGGAACACCGATTGTCCTCTCGCTCGTGGTAGCTGCATATTCTGTGAATGGATTGCTGTTCAGCAGCCTGGACGGCAGTGGCATTGTGGCGATGCTGACACTGGGGACGATTTTCCAGATTACCATGATGACGACCAACTCCATTCTGCTCGGAATGGGAAAAGCGCGGATCTCCATGTACTATGTGCTGGCCGGCCTGCTCGTCAAGTTTGGCTCAAACTTTATTCTCAGCCGCTTTTTTGGCATTTACGGCATTATTGCAGCAACGGCTCTGTGCTTCATTGTGATTACGCTGCTTAACCTGAGAATGCTCAAGTCCATCATACCTTTTGAGATCCTTGGCAAACGCTGGGGCGGGTTCGCGGTTGCTGTGTTGGCCTCAGGCGGGATCGGTTACGGACTGAATGAAGCAGGTCTAATTCTTACCCATATGATGCCTGCCCGGGTGGCTTTCTTGATTACCTGTCTTGTTGTAGGTGTAGCTGTAGTTGTCATCTATCTGGTACTGCTTATTGTTCTGGGGGTGCTGAGCCGTCAGGAAATCGCCGGTTATCCGCGGCCGCTGCAGAAGGTGCTGGGTCCGCTCATGAAGCTGCAGCCCGAACGTATCCGTTCTGAACAATAATTCTATGATAATTGTCTTATTCTGTCTTTTTTATTTGACTTATTCCGTACAATTTGCTTCACTTAAAGAACATATAACAGACGCTTACTCTTAACTTAAGAAGGGACTGTTCAGTTCATGGATAAAATTACTTCCCCTGCGGAATTTCAGGTGTCGATTCAATCGCCCCGTCTGACCGTAGCTGTCTTCAAAGCCGATTGGTGCTCGGACTGCAAGTTCATTGACCCGTTCATGCCCGAAGTGGAACAGAAATACACGGATCGTCTCACGCTGGTTGAAGTGGATGTTGACGCTGTAGGCGATGTCAGCCAAGAACAAAATATTCTCGGGATCCCCAGCTTTGTTGCATATACGGATGGACGCGAGCTAGTGAGGTTTGTCAACAAGCTGCGTAAGTCCCGTGAAGAGATTGAGAGCTTTCTGGACAGGGCGCTTGAAGTTTATCTGACTATACACAAGTAATAACGATGCACCGCTTTCGCCCTACCCGAGCAGAAGCGGTGTTTTTTCTAAAAATATAAGGATTTATAGGTTTCACGCTATAAATCATCCTTCTATTTCTCGCTGAAACGGATTCCGTCCCTTAAAAGGACGGCGAAGCCTTTTCCACTTGATTAAATCGCTACATAGCTGTTCAACAGGCACTTATCCCAATCATTCCTATAAAATTGCGGGTGATCTCATTGACGATGAATCAACTGAAATGGCTCAGCTACATCACTTGTCTAATCATGTTTTTGGCGCTTCTTGGTGGTGCGGTAGTTACCAAAACCGGTTCTGGACTGGAATGCGGCAATGAATGGCCGCTTTGTCACGGAAAGCTGATTCCTGCCTATACGCTAGGTTCTCTGATCGAATACACCCATCGTTTATTCAGCGGGCTGGCTGGCCTGATGTCCCTTGTCTCAATGCTGGCCTTTTGGCGTTATGCGCGTAAACGGAGAGATCTCCTGGTATACGCGCTGCTGACGCTTGTATTTGTGGTGGTGCAGGGAGGAATGGGAGCGCTTGCGGTGATTAAATCGCAGTCGGCTGCGGTGATGGCACTGCATATGGGCTTCTCCCTGATCGCTTTTGCCAGCTCGCTGATGCTTGCGCTCGGGTCGAAAAGGCGGCATGCGCTGGGGGATAATCCGCCTCCTCCGGGACCGCGTGTCAGCAAAGGCTTCCGCAACTTAACATGGGCGGCTGCGTTATATTCTTATATAGTGGTTTATATTGGGGCCTATGTCAGCCATACGGATTCCCAGGGAGGCTGCTCCGGGTGGCCGCTCTGTAACGGGGAATGGATACCGGAGCTGTCTGGTGGTGTGGGCATTGTGTTCACGCATAGGGTTGCTGCAGCATTGCTGTTTCTCCTGATCGCTTGCCTGGGACATTTAGCCTTCTGGAAACATAAAACACTGCCTGAGCTGAGGGCACTTGGTAGTGCTGCTGTTGTGCTGTGTCTGCTTCAGGTATTCAGCGGTGCTGCTGTTGTCCATACCCTATATAATGAACGGCTGTACATTTTTGCCGCACTGGCGCATATTCTCCTCATTGCCGGACTCTTCGGTGTTCTGTGCTACATGAGTGTGCGTGTATGGCAGCTGGAAAGAGCGAATAAATAGTCTACGCTCATCAAACTTTTACGGGATAGCGCCTTGTTTGAGGAGGAACGATATAGTGGGATACGGGAATTTGCGTCAATGGATTGAACAGCTCCGCCGGGACAAGGATATTGCCGTGATTGATGCTCCGGTGGATCCTTATTTGGAGCTTGCAGAGATACATCGGCGTGTCGTACAAGAGGAAGGGCCGGCTTTGCTCTTTACGAATGTAACCGGAACACCGTTTCCGGTGGCAACCAATCTCTTCGGAACGGTCCGCCGGGCCAATCAGGCATTCGGAACGCGTCCGGAGCAGCTGATGAAGACGATGGTGAGAGCCGCCGAAACACTGCTGCCGCCAACAGCGTCCGGGATATGGAAGGAAAAAAAGCTGCTCATGGACCTGCTTAAGGTAGGAACCCGGAATGTACCGCAGGGAGAAGCCCCGGTGCTTGGCGTTTGCCGTAGTACGGATCCCCTTAAGGAGCTGCCCCGTATCACAAGCTGGCAGAAGGAAGGAGGTCCATCAATCCTTCTGCCCATTGTTTATACGGAGAGCATCACTCAGCCGAATGACCATAACCTTGGGATATACCGGATTCAAATGTATGATGACAGCAAGGCGGGAGTGCATTGGCAAAAGCATAAAGGGGGCAGCTTCCATCACCGGGAGGCGGAACTGCTCGGAGAGACCCTTCCGGTTTCCGTTTTTTTAGGCGGGCCTCCGGCATTGATTGCCGCAGCAGCGGCTCCAGTACAGGAACGGATACCCGAACTGATGCTAGCCTCTCTGGTACTGGGCGGAAAGCTGCAGATGGTCAAAGACCCGATGGGCGGACACCGGATTCCCGCTGAAGCGGAATTTGCCATTCGCGGACTGGTTACGCCGCAGGAGCGTCATATGGACGGGCCATTCGGTGATCGTTATGGTTATTACTCCAACCCCCGCGATTTCCCGGTCATGCACGTTCAGCGGATTTGGCACCGGAAGGATGCCATCTACCCGGCAACTATCGTAGGCAAGCCGCGCCAGGAAGATTACTACCTCAGGGAGTATATTCAGCGGCTGCTGGCTCCGGTGTATCCTCTGCTCATGCCTTCTGTCAAAGCACTGTGGGAGTACTCGGAATGCGGTCCGCATTCCCTGGTGTCTGCTGTCGTGAGAGAGAGCTACCCTAACGAAGCGATGGCATCAGCCTACCGAATTCTGGGAGAAG
This sequence comes from Paenibacillus sp. P46E, assembly GCF_001909095.1. Taxonomy (NCBI): domain Bacteria; kingdom Bacillati; phylum Bacillota; class Bacilli; order Caryophanales; family Paenibacillaceae; genus Paenibacillus; species Paenibacillus sp. P46E. The sequence continues at coordinate 104,962 of NZ_LVYZ01000003.1, read as the reverse complement.
GCCAGCTGTCCCTGACCAAATTTCTGCTGCTGACTGATGAACCGGTCGAGCTGACCGATTTCCAGGGACTGCTGGAGAACGTACTGGAGCGCTTCAATCCAGCCTCGGACCTCATGGTATACGGCAATGTCTCCCAGGATGAGCAAGGGCCTCCGGTGAATCCATTGAACAATAGCAGCAAGGCTATAATGGTAGGAGTGGGAAGTCCGGTGCGTGAGCTTCCTTATGCATACACAGAAGGACTAATTCCAGGTGTCACACAGGCAATTCCTTACTGCCGGGGATGTTTAGCCGTTTCCGGTGCATCCTATGAAGAAGATCCTGAACTTGCGTCCCGGCTAGCCGGTGTCCTGCGAGCCCGGGAAACGGACTGGCCGCTCGTGATAGTGGTGGATAGCGCCGAAGATACAGTACGGACTCAAACCTCTTTTCTGTGGACAGTGTTCACAAGGTTCGATCCGGCCAGTGATATATACGCCGAATGTGAGATCAAACGCCATCATATCGGCTATAAGCTTCCCCTTGTGATCGATGCCAGAATGAAACGGGAGTATCCGGAGGAGCTAATTCCACGCGAGGATATTGTTCAGCGGGTTGACCGCAACTGGAAAAGCTATTTCCCACACTGAGGAGGGTACAGGATGCTGCGGATATTACTCGGAGAGCCGCCCCGCGAGAACAGCGGTATGCTGGCTGAAGCCATGGACAATATGGCCAGGCTCGCATCCATGCTGCGCAAGGACATGAATCTGCATGAAGACCGTAACCACGAATACCGCAAGCTTGAAATCTGGACGCGCGGCCTAATCTCTTCGCTGGATGAGCTGGAGCAAAGCTGGTTCGCGGCTGCCTTTTTCCGCAAATCCGTTGTAGCGGGTTACATGGATGATATGTCCCCTATGGAGCAAGGCGAATATGCGAGATATGTTTATTTTTACAAAGATGGCTTCATTCGTGTATTTTCACTGCTCGACAAGCTGGGTACGGTGCTCAACAGTCTGTATGATCTGAACACCAGCAAGGTCAAAGCCCATTTCTCCTATTTTACGGTGCTCCGCCAGTTTCAGTTACTTAAGCAACACACAGAACTTTCTAATGAACTGGAGGAAATTAAGCATTCCTACCGGGAGCCGCTGGAGAATCTGCGCAAGCGCCGTAACGCAGAGATCCATTACATGAATGCTGAAATGCAGGATGACCTATGGCAACGGCATCAGGGACTTCATGACAAAATTCATCTGGAGGATCTGGACAGCCATTTGGAGGATTTGAAGCAGGGCCTTGAAATGGTATGTAAGACTTTGGCAGCAGCATTCAGGTACAGCAATGAGCAGTGGCATAAGAGCAAAATCGCCGCCAATATAAAGCCCTGGCCTTCTTCCTCAGTAAAAAGTTCCCTTTGACAAAGAAACTTAAACTTACTATACTTGAGCTTACATTAGCAGCTTACATGTTGCGGGAACTAATTTCATAATAAACTCTTATCGAGAGCGGCGGAGGGATAGGCCCGATGAAGCCCGGCAACCGATTTGTAGGTGAAGCGATACTTGTCGCTCTCTTCAAATGTCATGGTGCTAATTCCTACAATGCCGCGTGGTTTGCGGTCGTTGGCAGATGAGAAGGCATGGTTAATACAATCACAGGGCCTCTTGCGATCTGCAATCGATCGTAAGAGGTCTTTTTGGTTTTCATATGGGTTACTTGGGGAGGACAACGGGTTTGATAGAGCTAAAAGGTTTGACCAAGGTATACGGAAAAGGCAGCAAAGCTGCGACGGCGCTCTCCGGACTGAACCTGTCGATTCAAAAAGGGGAGATTTTTGGTGTCATCGGCCACTCGGGTGCCGGTAAAAGTACACTGATCCGCTGCATCAACCTGCTGGAGCGCCCGACGGAAGGCGAAGTATGGGTGGACGGAGTGGAACTGACCTCACTCAGTCAAGGACAGCTCCAGGAACGCCGGCGCAAGATCGGCATGATCTTTCAGCATTTTAATCTGCTGTCTTCCGCGACGGTGTACGATAACATTGCATTTCCGCTGCGGCTGTCGGGGACACCCAAGGCACAGATTGAACAGAAAGTTAAGGAACTGCTTGTGCTTGTAGGTCTTGAAGAGCACAGCCGTAAATACCCGGCCCAGCTCTCCGGGGGGCAAAAGCAGCGGGTTGGCGTCGCGAGGGCTCTGGCCAGCGACCCTGATGTACTGCTCTGCGATGAAGCTACCTCGGCACTGGACCCGCAGACAACCGATTCGATCCTGCGGCTGCTGCTGGACATTAACCGGAAGTTTCATCTGACCATCGTGCTGATTACCCATGAAATGCATGTCATTCAGAGTATTTGCGACCGGGTTGCAGTGATACATGGCGGGGGAATAGTCGAGCAAGGCGAGGTAGCCAGGGTATTCCTGAAGCCGCAGCATGAAGTGACGAAGGACTTTATCCGAAGTGAACATCAGCATGAGGGTCCGCTTCGTGTAGCGCTGGACGCAGTACATGGACAGTACAGTACATCCGTCAAAATCACATTCCTTGGACAAAAAACATATGAATCTACGCTCTCCCATGTGGTTCGGAGAACCGGTGTGGACTTTGCCATTCTTCAGGGAACGATATCAACGATCAAGGATGTACCTTACGGCCAGCTTCTGGTGCGCTTTGAAGGCAGCATGGAAGCGGTTGAGGCAACTCTTGCTGAACTGACAGCGCAAGGTCTTGATGTGGAGGTGTTCGGCTAATGGGGAATTTGAACTTTAACGAGATTAACTGGGAAGAAATGCTGGATGCGGGCATAGCTACACTACGAATGTTGGCTTATTCCGGAATTTTTACAATTATTCTTGGTTTACCACTCGGAATTGTGTTATATTTATGGGGAAGATCGAATAACTACTTTATCAGGTTGGTTTACTCGGTATTATCCTTTGTGGTGAATATCCTGCGTTCCGTGCCTTTCATTATCTTGATGGTCGCCTTGATTCCTTTGAGCAAAAGCATCATGGGAACTTCGATAGGCGTACTCGGAACGATTCCGGCGCTGGTGATCGGTGCAGCTCCGTTTTTTGCCCGGCTGGTCGAAACGGCTCTACGCGAGGTAGACCGGGGCGTGATCGAAGCGGCGCAAGGGATGGGAGCCACTACCGGCCAAATCGTCTGGCGCGTGCTTTTGCCGGAAGCCCGTCCAGGTCTGCTGGCCGGAGTGACCATTACCATCGTTACATTAGTTTCATACACAGCGATGTCGGGGATGATCGGCGGCGGAGGTCTGGGTGACCTGGCTATCCGTTACGGCTATTACCGCTATGAGAAGGAAGTCATGATAATCTCGGTAGCGCTAATGGTGATTCTCGTGCAGCTGCTGCAAATGGCCGGTGACCGGCTGGTTCAACATTTTACCCGGAAATAAGGTACTTCCATATACAAGCCTTATTCATACACACATACACAATAGAGGGGGATTTACAGATGAAAAAAGTACTGCTCACATTCTTCAGCTTGACCTTGGTTGTGGTGCTGGCAGCCTGCGGCAACAACAATAATACCAATAATGCAGCGAACTCTGCGGCTACGAACGCCCCGGCTGCGAATGCATCCACAGAGCCGTCAACTGAGCCGTCTGCTGAACCGGTAACACTGGTGATTGGCGCATCCCCGAAACCGCATGCGGAAATTCTTAAGGCAATTGCCCCGCTTCTTGAAAAGCAAGGCATCAAGCTGGAAATCAAAGAATTCACGGACTATATCCTGCCTAATACACAGCTGGCCGAGAAAGAACTGGACGCCAACTTTTTCCAGCACAAGCCTTACCTGGATGACCAGAACCAAAAGAACGGCACGGATCTGGTATCCGTTACGGCAGTTCACGTTGAACCCTTTGGTGCCTACTCCAAAAAAATCAAATCGATCGATGAGCTGGCTGACGGCGCAAAAGTAGCGATTCCGAACGATGCCACCAACGGTGGACGCGCCTTGATCCTGATGGCCAAAAATGGCCTGATCACCTTGAAGGACGATACCAATATCGCTTCCACTACAGCTGATATCACCGAGAACAAAAAGAACCTGAAAATCGTGGAATTGGAAGCCGCTATGCTGCCCCGCCAGCTGGATGAAGTAGATCTGGCCCTAATCAACACCAACTATGCGCTGGAGGCAGGCCTTGTTCCAACCAAAGACGCATTGTTTATCGAAGGAGCAGATTCTCCTTATGCCAACCTGCTGGTCGCCCGTCCTGACAACAAGGACTCTGATGCTATTCAGAAGCTGGCTGCAGCACTGACTTCACCGGAAGCCAAAGCCTTTATTGAAAAGGAATACCAAGGTTCGATCATCCCTGCATTCTAAGAGGGACCCACAACTGGAGAGCTGAAATTAGACCAGAGATTGCAGGGGAGCCATAAGTGGCTGTCCGGCAGCCTCTGGTCTTTACTAATAGCGTCCTGCTAAGATACCAATACCCGTCCAGCTCCCTGAAAGTTGATACGACATGTGAAATCCACTATAATAAAAAAAATCCCGGCCTTCTTCATCGGAAGGCCGGGATCGTTATGATACGGGATTAGAATACTTGAATAACTTCTTCCACGCCTTCTACTTCTTCAAGGAGGGCGCGTTCGATCCCGGCTTTAAGCGTGATCGTGGAGCTTGGGCAACTGCCGCAGGCACCCATAAGTTTCAACTTCACAATGCCGTCTTCGACATCAATCAGTTCGACGTCACCGCCATCGCGCTGCAGGAACGGACGAAGTTTATCGAGCACTTCCAGTACTTCATCATACATGGTGGCGCTTTGTACATTCTCACTCATTTCTCAATCACTCCTTTCGTATGCTTATTATAGTACAAAAAGTTAAAAAATAAAATGGTTCACACAGAATAAGGAGAACATCATGCGACCACTTATTGAATTTTGTGCCAGCAATATCGGTCATGGCACAGAACCGCTGAAGCGCAAGCTAGAACTAAATCCCGAATATGATGTCATCGAATACGGCTGTCTGAACAATTGCGGGCAATGCTATCTGCAGCCCTTTGCCATGCTTGACGGTGAAATTATTGAAGCCGAAACTCCTGAAGCGCTTGAAGAAGCTATTGAGGCAGCCATTAAGGAACAGGAAGCCTGGGACAATCTTGAAATTGACTAATCCCGGTTTATTTAGCCGAAATGCCGCTTGGACATCCAGAGCACACCGCTTTTCAGCAGGCGGGGAACCCGTCCCATCACAGAGCGGCGGCCCATCAGGCCAAAGCCGGCATTCTTGCCCAGAGAGCCAAGGGTGCCCTTCAGCTTGATTTTGTGCAGCTTCGGTGTTTCATCGCGCCATAGCGCTTGAATAATCTGTGCCACCTGTTCGCCTTGTGCTCCTGCCGCCTGTGCACTGGGCGCAAAGGGAAGACTTGCACAGTCCCCAATCACATAAACCTCCGGATAATCAGCCACATTATAATACTGACCCACAACAATCCGTCCGCCCCGGTCCTTCGGCAGCTCTAACTCCTGCACGACCTGTACCGGCTGAATGCCTGCGGTCCATACGGTCACATCTCCGGGAATAGCCTGGGTGCCATTGAAGATGGCATCCTTTTCAACATGGGATACAGAAATTTGGCCCAGGGTCTCCACGTGATGCTCACTGAACCATTCCTCTACATACTGCGACAGCTTGGCGGGAAAGGAGGACAGCACACGTTCTCCCCGGTCCAGAATGGCGATGTTCAGATCCGGACGACTCTCCCTAAGCTCAGCAGCAATCTCCACTCCGCTAAGTCCGCCACCTACAATGTTAACGGTTCCGTATGGCTTCACATCATTCAGACGGCGGTAGGTCTCACGTGTCCCGGAGAAGCTCTGGATGCTGCAGGTATGCTGTTCTGCTCCTGGAATATGATGATAATTATCCGTACAGCCGAGTGCAATGGCCAAAATGTCGTAAGAAAACGGTTCCCCTGTCTTCAGAAATATCACGCGGCTCTCCAGATCAATGGAGCCCACTTCTCCGTAACGAACCGTAAGACGGGGGTGAACCGGGAACTGGATGCGCAGATGGTAATCCGTGACGGTGCCCGCAGCCAGTGCATAGTATTCCGTCTTGATTCCCTGGTAAGGCATCCGGTCAATCAAAACAATTTCCACATCATGGGGGAGATGGTTGTCGAGTAATTCTTGAATGAGGGCAAGGCCGCCGTAGCCGCCGCCCAAGACGAGTACTGTTCTCATGACATCTTCCTTTCGAATATGGCTCAAGTAATGGCCATCCCAGCTGTTATCGGATGAATTCCGGCTTGCAGTTATTCGTATACCTTAATCTCGTTGTAGAAGGTATCCCGTTCTACCGGAATCTTACCGGCGCCCTTCACCAGCCAGATCAGCTCTTCGCGGGTCAGTCCCTCTGGAGTCAAGGCACCAGCCGCGTGGCTGATCCGTTCCTTCAGAATCGTGCCATGCACGTCAGAGGCGCCAAAGCTCAGGGCAACCTGGGTAAGCTGTGCCCCGATATTGATGAAATAAGCTTTAATATGGTCGAAATTATCCAGCATTAGACGGCTGATCGCAATCGTTTTGAGGTCCTCGTAGGCCGAGTTACGGCGCATGATTCCGGCGTTCTTGTTCTTGGGCTGCATCGACAGGGGAATGAATACCATGAAGCCGTTCGTTTCATCCTGAAGATCGCGGATTTGCAGCATATGCCGCACGCGGTCCTCATGAGACTCGATCGATCCGTACAGCATCGTGGTATGGGTCTTCATGCCGAGCTTGTGTGCCGTCCGGTGAACCTCCAGGTATTCCTCTACATTGGCTTTGTTGACTCGCATTTTTTTGCGGTATTGGTCAGAGAGAATTTCTGCTCCACCGCCTGTAAGCGACTGAAGTCCGGCTGCACGCAGTTCCTCCAGCACCTCACGGATACTGAGTCCGCTGATTCGGGTGAAGAAATCGATCTCCGCCGCTGTGTAGGCCTTCAGAGTCACCTGCGGGAACGCTTCATTCAAGGCCTTAAGCGAATCCACATAATATTGAAAAGGTACCTTATCATTATGGCCGCCGACAATATGGAACTCACGTACCCCGGGGTGGATATGCTGTTCGACATATTGCACCATTTCCTGACCGGAAAGGGTATAAGCGCCTTCTTCACCGTCATCTTTGCGGAAATTGCAGAATGCGCAGTGTGCTTCGCAGACATTGGTGAAATACAGGCTCATGTTTTCGATAAAATATACCTTGTTGCCGTTCTTGCGCTGATTGACTTCATTTGCCAACTGGCCGATGGTGAGTAAATCATTGCTTTCATATAAATAAACGCCATCTTCCAAATTTAATCTTTCTCCGCCGCGAACCTTCTCGATGATGTTCGCCATTCTGGCGTCTGTGTGGGGTGTTATAAGAGTAGACATATGATTCCTCCTGAAGGTTATGGCGAGGCAAATGCATCGCAGAATAATTCCCAAAACAAACTTAGGGAGTGGCCGTCCATTACAAAAAGCTGCGATGTCAGCTGCCTGCGTGACAATTTTCCGAATTTTACGCATACCGCTGTACCTATTATAAACCTCTCACAGGGGAGCGGGCAACCGCTGAGAAGAGATGGGATAGTCAGGCTACAGATATAAACGGCAGGTTCAGTTTGGACTTGAGGGCAGGGGGATAGTGGAGTATACTTAATTTTATATAAAAAATGACTTTTGGCCGGATCGGCCATTGAATACAGAATATTTATTCGGGAGGTTAGAGACCATGATTACAATCAGTGAATCAGCTGCAGGACAACTCAAGACTATGCTGGCTGAACAAGAAATTCCGAATATGTTCCTTCGGCTTGGTGTTACTGAGGGCGGCTGCAGCGGCTTCTCCTACGCCATGGGCTTCGACGATAACGAGAGTGATCAAGACGTATACCTGGATGTTCAGGGTATGAAGGTTGTCGTGAGCAAAGACGATATCCGTTACCTGAATGGCCTCGAGATCGACTTTGAGGAATCCGGCATGACCGGCGGCTTCACCATCAATAACCCTAACGCCACCGCCACCTGCGGTTGCGGTTCGTCGTTCCGGACGAAGGACGATGCGGGCAAGCCTGCGGCTGAGCCGTGCTAAACTGTGGTGGAGCAACGCTACCTGCGGCTAAGCCGTGTTGTGCTGCGGATGAACTGTGTTAGCTGAGGCTGAACTGCGCTGAACTACGACTGAGTCGTCCTAACTGCTGTTGAGCTGGCTTCCATGCAGCATCGGCTGAAGATGATGTTTGATTTTTTGATCGACACGTTCGTAAGTGATGTTTAGTGCTGCGGAGTGAGGCGCCCAACATGAACGTTTGGATGAAGTGGAATTACTCCCACTAATCCGAGACTTTAGGCAGCTGGATCATCATTAGGTGGAATAAGTCCATCTAAAATAGCTCAATTAGACCATATCTGCTGATTTCCTCTGAATGAAGTGGAGAAATCCCACTAATTGCTGCTTCACAACAGTTTTCGGCTAATCAAATGGAGAAATTCCACCTAAAGATTAGTGTGTTACTACTTTTATCGCTTCATATACAATTGCGAAGCCTTCAGGTGCATGTACCTGGAGGCTTTTTTGTACCGTCCAATGCAAGCCGGCGGAGGTTCCAGTATTTAGTTATGCTTGTATACTGAGTGAAAGAGGAGCGTTCTTGAACAGGTATGAATAATCCAATCCTGGTAAGACTGGCAACCCCGGAGGATGCCGAAAGTCTGGCAAAGCTTAACTATGAGTTTAACGGAGTTCTAATGGACATGCATACAATTCAGGAAACACTGGTTTCGTCAAATGAACTGGTCGCGCTGGGCATACGCGGAGATACACCGGTAGGTTTTGCATGCGGCCAGTATTTCAAATCCGTATGTTATCGGGAGCTGTACGGAGAAATTACTGAAATGTATGTGAGTGAGAATGCGCGAAGAAGCGGGTGTGCGACATCATTACTTTCTTTTCTGGAAGCGGAACTTCGTGCCCGGGGAGTTAAAGATGTTAAAATAATAACCGGCGCAAACAATGAGGCAGCCATTGCAACCTATACGAAAAATGACTACACAAGACAAGAACATGTCGTGCTATCCAAAAAATTATGAATACATTAAACAGCTACACATTAGGACAACGAAGGGAGAACCAACATGATCACCATAGCTTTGACGAAGAAGCTTTTTGAGCTTAGCGCTTTGGTAGAGGAACAGGACAATGAAGAAGAGGATGAATTCTATAAGTGGCATGCTAATGTTTTCCGGATGGCTAAGAAGAACAACGTGATTTTTATGAACAATCAGACGCGGTATAACTTTATTTTATTTGGAATGAAGAAGGAACATTTTAAAAACATTAACCAGTTATTCGTCCAGTCTCTGATAGAGAACTTGCGAGCCGATGAGATCCGTGATTCAAAAATTACGGAGTATGTAAGTAAAGCCGATGCAATCAAGTTCACAAAAACCTATAGTCGAAGTGTGCTGGGTTCTATGACAGACATGGTGAGTGTTTTGTCTACAGCCCGTAATTCCAAACTGCATATAATTTTCCAATAAGAGGTAATGCATGCTCGTTGTCGAATAAGTGATAGATATGCAAATGGAATCACTTTGTATCCGCAGCTGGAATGTTGTAAACGCTCACAATAGAGATGCAGGAGGCGAACGGAAGATGGACGGAAGTAAGTCGTTGATCTATCAAATTCTCAAGACAATTGAAGAGGGCAAAGAACCGGTGCTGGAGAACCTGGAAGGGATAACAATAGGGGGGTATCATAGCGCACTGGAACAGATTAAGGAGAACAATCTGGCCAGTAATATCAGCTTCTCCCTTAGTGGAAAAGGTAAAAAAGCGGTCCGTGTGGCGAACACAAGCGGGTCCAAATTGACCCCTCAGGGTATCAACTATATCCATATCCAGGACAGCCGCAGCTTCTAGCGTTCCATAACAGGAGTGTTCCCCACGGAGATAAGCAAAAGCTTAATATCTATCCACTCCGTGGGAAGACGGTGGTTGAAATAACTAGGCGGCAAAGAGGATCTCAGCCACCACCGGACCAAGGAAGAGGCTGAGCGCGCTGGCAAAGTAGAGGCGAAGAAGGCTCAAGTCAATATTCATTACTTCAAATGCATCTGTCTATATTCTGTGGGTGTCATGCCATAATATTTCTTGAAATTGCGCAGGAAGCTTGAAAAGTTGGTGTAGCCGACCTCCTGAGCAATATCGTTCAGTTTCATGGGGGTTTCCAGCAACAGCTGTCGGGCGGATTTCATGCGGACTTCAATCAGATAATCTACAAAATTACTGAACGTATACTCCTTAAAAAGCTTGCTGAAATAATTGGGGCTGATGTTGAATCTGTCCGCCAGATAATTAACAGAAATATCGCTTTCATTATAATGCTCCGTGATATAAGAGAGAACACTCTCAATCAACTCGCTACTCTTTTTCTTATTATTTCTCTTTTCGTTCATGGACTGAATTAGTTCATCCATCAGGGAGCCAAGGACTGCCCGCAGTTCGTACAGCGTCTCACACCGCTGAAGACGGATAAGAACTGTCTCATATTCTGCTTGGAATTGTTCGTTCAGAGCAGGATCGGCTGCAGTCCTCAGCGCTTTCAGGATAACCTGCAGGCAGAGCTGGACCATCATCTCCTTGGACAGATTGCAACGTGCCGCACGTTTGAACAACTCCTCCAGCACAGCTCCGGTTTTCTCCGCATTGACCTGCTTGACCGTTTCTATAAGATCATCTATAGATTCGAATACCTCAAGCAATCTGCCGCTGTTCCAGGATCCTACATCGCTTGAGGTAATTAGTGCATTTGGCCCCATCAGAATTTTGCAGGAGACCAATGCCGCCGACTCGAGATAAGACTTACGGATATCAGAAAAATGATCATAATGCCCTCCCATGCCAATAGAGAGGGTCCGCTTGAACTGTCCCTCAATATAGGCCATGAAATGCTCTCCCAGGGCTTTGGCCGCAGCGGTATTCTCCGTACTTCCGTTATTTCTGAAGCTCAGAATCATTACCGCCTGAAAGTCATTCATCTGAACGGCCGCCCCCTTAATCCCTCCCTGACGGGAGCGGATCATTTCTTCGGCAACATTGCACAGTGCATAGAGGTAAAGATTCATATCCCCTACTTTTTCTAGCATAGCCTTATTGTCATATTCCATGGTCAGAACGATATAATGCTCAGGGTACAGCTCAATGCCTACATGATTCAGCATCGGCTCCGCCAATTCGAATTTCGTCCGGTTGCCTGTCAGAATATCGAACAAAATCTGCAGTTTCAAGGCGGGAATACTCTCGTGAAGCTTTTTCTCGGCATTGGAGTATCCGGTGAATACCTGCTCTATTTTGCTATGAAGCTCATTATAGGAAAGGGATGGGGAAGTTCTCCCGTTTTCTAAGCCAAGGGGGGTGCGCTTCGTGATTTCCTCAAGCCTGGCGATAAAATATTCCATGGGGGTAAACCAGCGGTGGTTGACGAATCGGGTCGTCATAGTAGTGACAACCAGCATCAGACAGGACATGCCGATGAGAATATAACGGACAGTAAGCGAGAGAGTGCTGAGCTGGTGTTGGGACACGACATAGATTAACTTCCAGCCGGTATAGGCGGAATTGTCGTAAAATACGAGATTTTTGCCATGGGCCGTTTTCTCGGTCACATATCCGTGGCCCTCTTTGGAAAGGACCTGGGTGCTGTAGCTCTGATCAAGAATACTCTGATGAATCAGCTTGGAATCCTTATGGGATAGTATATTCCCGTTCTGATCGACCAGAAATACGTTGTAGCTGTCGCTAAATTGCAGGTCGCTGAACATCTTCGAGATACTCTTTTCGTTAATCTGTGTGACCATAACACCGCTTCTGTCCTTCGGCCCTGCCGTAAACGGGTAATTGCGGACAAGCAGAAAGTCGCTGCTATGGGCATCCGGTGGAGAAGCTGTCCATTTGTTGACCTTGGCGCTGCCGGCAAAAGACTTGATCCAGCCCATCCCGGCCGCTGAATTCAGATCGTAATAATCCGAAGCCGAGATCAGCTTGCCGCTGATTGTGGAATACAGAAACACAGCCTTCATATTGAAATTGGCTCCCAGGATATTACCGAGCTGATCCTGCAGCATGGACAGACCCAGCAGATGCTGAGGGGCATCTGAAGCAGAGCTCTCAAAAAAGGAGCGGCTCTCATTGTTCCGCAAAAGATTGATGGTTGTCAAATCGATCTCCTGCAGGGCGCTGTCCACCCGCTTGCTGATCTGTCGCAGCACATTCTGATTGGAGCCTATCACCTGGTTCTCCAGCTGGCGGATCGAGCTTACATAGCTGATGGCTACGGTTGTGAGGATAATCAGGACGAATAGAGTGATGTAAATGAGCTGTACCTTGGCTGCTATTGTTCTCTTCAACTTGCTATCGCTCCCTTAACCGGCAGATGGTACCTACATTATATGACAGAATGGCGAATCAGTCGGGTTCCACTTTCCATTACGACATAGCGTTTTCTACAAAAAGTCTCTGCACAGCGGTAAATGAGAGTTCATTGTAGGTTCTGCAACTGTTCAGCTTCCGTGACAGGGAACTATAGTTGAGTTGCAAGACCGGCACCTGGTTGTCTCCTTATCAAGACATCACAAGTTTGCTATCACAAATCCACTGGAGGTCGAAGGAATGTACAGACAAATCAAAATCACACCCGTACTTGTATCCCTGCTGCTGCTCGGGACGGTATCCTTATCCGCATGCAGCAACAACAGTAATAACGGAAGCACAGGCAATGCGGCACAGCCAACCTCAGCCGCAGCCTCACAGCCGGCAGACGAGGACAAATATGCCTCGCTGCCCAAAGAAATCTCAGCTTCTATTTATGACAGGGGGCAGGTTGCGACCGGCGAAGGCTCTTATGAGGACAACCGGTGGACGAAGTATATCAATGAGAATTCCGGGGTCAAGGTGAATTGGGTACCCATCCCGCGCAATCAGGAAGCGGATAAATTCAATGTGCTGATTGCATCGGATCAGGCACCGGATATGATGACGACCTTTAATCGTGACTTTATCGTCCGCTGGGCGGGTGAAGGGGCTATTCAGCCTTTGGATGAGTACATCGAGAAGTATAGCACCACCTATAAGAAATACCTGGAGGAGCATCCCGAGCTGAAGCCGTATCTGACGCTGGAGGACGGCAAAACGTATGCTATCGCCAGCTTGAGGCCTACCCGTGCCAATACAGCCCTCTTCATCCGGCAGGACTGGCTCGACAAACTGGGGCTGGCCATGCCGAAATCGGTAGATGAGCTGATTGAGGTAGCCAAAGCTTTCCGGGACAACGATCCCGACGGCAATGGACAGAAGGATACGATTCCTATGGCGATGTCAACGGCGTATACGGCGATCACGGACGACTGGTTTATGGCGCGCAGCGCAGCATGGTTTGTGGAGGACGGGAAGCTCGTCCAGAGCTTTTTCACAGAACGCTACAAAGACGCGCTTGCTTTCCGCCAGCTTGCATACAAAGAAAACCTGGTCGATAAGGAGTTTGCTACGGACAAGGAGTTTTCGCGGCAGAAGCAGCTGTGGACCACGGGACGTTCCGGTATTTATTTCAGTAATCTGAATATGGACAATACCATTAATGATCTGCGGAAGAATAATCCGGATGCCAAGCTGGCCGCAGTTCCGCCTCTGGCCACGAAGTATGGAACGAATGGCTATGAGGTTGAGGTTCCAAATCATCTATTGACCGCCTTCAACAAGAACATGAAAAATCCCAAGGCGGCGATGGAATTCATCGACTGGATGCTGGATACAGGCTGGGAGCCGCTGACCTATGGAACCGAAGGAGTTCATTATCAGATGGAGAATGGCATTCCGGTTACAACGGACTATGACAAGTGGAAAACTGAAGTCGGCTATGCCTCAGAGTACAGAGTGGTCCAGCAGGAGCAGTATACACCCGATTATTTGCTCACCCGGGCAGGGGATAATCAGGATGATCTGGATATGGCTAAGCTCAAGAATGCAATCATCAAATTCTCCGAGACGTATACCTTCCGTAAGGATATTCCATATATCCCGCCTGTTGCAGAATACTCATCTATTGCCGGCCAGTTTGAGACCAAATGGAAGGAAATCAATACCCGTATGGCGATGGGAAACCAGACACCGGATGAAGCGGTCGAGGAGTTGCGCAAGGCCTGGAACAGTCTTGACGGAGACAGTGTTACCGCTAAGGTTCAGGCTTGGTACGACGCAAACAAAGATAAGCTGAAATAAAAGCAAGGAGTGAGAAAGATCCCTATGCAAAAAACATTGCAGCATCCTTCCGGTCCGGCAACCATACGCCCTAAAGGCATCCAAAAGCCGGGACGGGGCCTGTTATATTATCTGCACCGAGACCGGTATCTGTACCTGTTCCTGATTCCCGCGATGTCGTATTTCTTCCTGTTCAAATTCGTCACGCTGTACGGCGAGTTAATTGCCTTTAAGGATTTTCGCCTGCTGGACGGAGTTTGGGGCAGCCCCTGGGTAGGACTGAAGCATTTCCGTGCATTGTTCCAGAGTGCCGACTTCTGGCAAGTCCTGCGCAATACGCTGCTGCTTAATCTGTACAATCTTGTTTTTGCTTTTCCTGCACCGATCCTGCTCGCCTTACTGCTGAATGAGCTGCGGGTGAACTGGTTCAAGCGGACGGTGCAGAACCTGTTGTACCTGCCCTTCTTCATCTCATGGGTAGTGCTTGCCGGAATTATTGTCTCCTTGCTGTCGCCCTCTACCGGTGTAGTGAATGCAGCATTGCAGGCAATGGGCTTGGACCCTGTATATTTCATGACAAGTACCTTTTGGTGGCCCGTTGTGTTCATTGTGTCGACGATCTGGCAGAGCGCAGGTTGGGGCACGATTATTTATATGGCCGCCATCTCCTCCATTGATCCCGGATTATATGAAGCGGCCAAAATCGACGGAGCCACCAAGCTGCGCCAGATCTGGCATATCACCCTGCCGGGCATCCGCGGCACAATCGGCGTGCTCCTGGTCCTGCAGATGGGTAAGATGATGGATGTGGGCTTCGAGCATATTTTCAATCTGCAGAACGCCGCCGTGTTCAGTGTGTCGGATGTCATCAGTACCTTTGTGTACCGGACAGGGCTGCAGAATGCCCAGTATAGTCTGGCGACGGCGGTTGGATTGTTTCAGGCCCTTATCGGGCTGATTCTGGTGCTGACTGTCAACAAAATTGTGAAAAAGCTGGGTGAAGGCGGATTATGGTAAATCGATTGAAGAGTACGCCACTGTATGTGTTCCTGGCACTATGCGCCTTTGTAACCGTGTTTCCGCTTCTGAACATTCTGTCCATGTCTCTGAGCAGCAGCCGGGCGATTATTTCGGGTGAGGTGGTACTCTGGCCAGTGGAATTAAATGTCCAGGCCTATAAACAACTGTTCATCGACGGGCAACTTCTGGTCGCCATCAAAAATACCGTAATCATTACAGGGGTTGGCACCGTACTCCAGATGATCGCAACCACTTTGGCGGCATACACGCTGTCGAAGCGGCGTTTAAAGGGACGGCAGATCTTTACGTTCATGGTGATGTTCAGCATGCTGTTCGGTACCGGTCTGATTCCGTTGTTCCTGCTGGTCAAGCAGCTGCATTTGATCAATACGTTTTGGGCGATCTGGCTGCCGGGTCTGGTGAGCGCCTACAATCTGTTTGTAATGAAATCATTTTTTGAAGGCCTGCCGATGGAATTGGAGGAATCCGCGACGATTGACGGGGCGACGGACCTGACGATTTTTTTCAGACTGACGCTGCCCTTGTCCAAGCCGATCCTGGCGGCCATTTCACTCTTTTATGCGGTTTCGCTGTGGAATACGTACTCCAATGCTTTGTATTTTATCAGCAAATCCCAACTCTTGCCCGTGACGGTCAAGCTGTACCAGATGCTTCAGACACCGATTGATTCTCTGCTAGCAGGCGGGGACTCTGCCCACTATATTCAGCCGGAGGGTCTGAAGGCGGCTGCGATTATGATTACAGTACTGCCAATTCTCTGCGTGTATCCGTTTTTACAAAAGCATTTCATTAAAGGCGTTTTGCTTGGATCGGTGAAGGGCTGAATGGAGCTTTAAAGTGACACAGAATTTCAGGTGACAGAGGTGAAGTATGAAACCATCAATCAACTATACACTGGACCAATTTGCTTTTGATTTACGTAAAAGTCTTGCCCCCGCCGGGCATACCTGGGTGTGCAGCGGCTACAGCACGGCTGCTCCGCTAGAGCGTACTGTCAGCGGGGTGCGCGGGTGCTATTCGCCGCCTTTTGCAGCCAAGGATATGGAAGTTAAACTTCTCGTAACAGCGGATGGTCATCCTATTGCAGATGACGGAAATCTGGGCAAAGGGGATTGCGGCGTGCTGTATGCCCAGGGGGTATGGCGGCCCGATCAGATTGGGCGGCAGGGCACATATCATCATTTGATCGGCGGACAGCTGATTTCCCTTGCCGTGAGCAGTGAATTGACGCCGCTTGCGGATGCACATGGATTTATTCTCACCGAGCGTGTACGGAACCGCAGCCAAAGACCCATTCCTGTGGCCTTTCAGCCGGTACTTCAGCCGGGGAGTCCGGCGTATGTTCCCTTCGATGAATGGGATTACGGGGCTCCGCTGACCGGGACTGGTGCTGCTGTGAACATCGGCGAGGGAATTTGGGAGAATGAACAAGTGCGTGTCACCCTGATCTGTGAGGGAAGCCGGGAACAGGTGTTAGAGGAAGGGGAAGAGGCCGTATTCTGTCTGGCAGCAGTGCTTACTTCTGCCGGACAGAAGTTCGAAGGGAATGAAGGGCGGAGCTTGGGGGAGATGGCGCATCGGACAACGGCCGCCTGGGAGCAGCGGCTTGCGGAAGCCTGCCGGGAGCTGCCGGTTCTGCAATCGGATATTCCGGGCCTGGAAGAGTATTACCGCCGCTCCCTGATCAGCGGTCTGGTCTGCCTGTGGGATAATCCGGATTTTGCGATCCGTCCCTTCCCGGTGGTCTCGGGGCTTGAGGGTGCCGGAATCTGCTGCTATCCATGGGATATCGGGGGTTATGGGGCGCGCACGATGGCCATGATGCTGGGCAGGGACAAGGCGGCGGAACTGGCGGGACTGATGGTGAAGAGCGGCATCGACCGGCACTCGCGCTTTGCTCCAAGCGGCAGGGGGGCCAATGTACCTTACTCCTACAGCCTGTGGTCCTTTCTGAACTTCGCCTGGTCGATCATTGTACTGCATGGCGCGGGAACGGAGCTGTTTCCTGCAATGCGCGAGCTGGCTTTATATGACGACAACCGCCTGCCGCAGTGGAATGAGTTGCTGGATTACGGCCTCCAGCCTAACCTACTGGAGATGCGCGGTGCGGGCTATGAGCATATCGTCGCTAGTCCGAATGCCGAGCGGGCCTGGAGCTATGACCGCTTGGCGGATCTTGCCCAGCATTTGGGACTTTGCGATGAGCCTGTGGAGTATTGGCGGGACAAGGCTGAGCGCATCCGGCAGTCCATCCGCAGCCATCTGTGGGATAAGGATAAGGCCTGGTTCAAGGCTTTGTACCCTGGAGGCCATGAAGAGCTGATCTATTCAATTCAATATTTCGATGCCCTGCGATTCGGCGCCTGCAGCGGCGAGATGAAGCGTGGCATGTTCGCACAGGTCAGAGATGGCGCTTTCCTGGGCAATTACGGCGTAAGCAGCATTTCTTCCGAAGATGAACTGCACTATGAACAGAATGATCCAGACTGGTCGGGGAGCGGTGCTTACACAGGGGACGGGCCGATGCTGGCTCTGACGCTATGGGAATCCGGGCAAGGCGAGCTGGCCTGGGATGTACTGCAGCGCCACTTCTGGATGGGGCAGCATTTGCCCTATTATCCGCAGGAGCATTACTGTGACCGGCCTGCTGTTCCGGTGCACAAACGGGCCAATGTGGTTGCCGGTCTGGCGGGTGCGGAGGCACTGCTGTTCGGCATGGCCGGTCTGGACCCGCAGCTGGATGGCAGTCTATGGATTCATCCACAGCCGCCGGCAGAGGGGAATGTCCGGTTCTCCGGCTTCTTTTTCCGGGGTTATGTCATTGACTTGCAGCTGAGTCCGGGCTGGTGTGAAATCATCCGTGATGAAGAAGTCATCTACAGCGGAGTTCCGAGCCGCGTGGAGATTGTTCCTGCAGGCAAAGGGTAACAACATTGAAATGACGTTTATTTCTGTAAATAGGGTACCTCATTGAATGAATGGAGTTGAATAAATGACCTGCTTGCGGCAGAATTTCGATATTATCGTGGTGGGTGCCGGCATCGGAGGCATTACGGCTGCACTGGCCGCTGCCAGGATGTCCCCAAGCGTTCTGCTGATTGAAGAGGCAGATGAGGTGGGCGGAACCGGAGTTTTTTCCAGTGTCTCGCTGATCTGCAATTTCCGGGATTCCAATGGACGTCCAATCACCAGCGGCATTCATAGGGAACTATTCCCGGCCGCCTATACCCACTATAGCGAGCAGCGCGTTCCCACTTATGATGAATTGGTGCTCAAAGCAACTTACAGGAAGCTGCTGGCGGCCGAGCCTGCTCTGACGGTGTGGACCGGATGCAAGGTTACACAGGCGGCTGTGCAGGACAGAGTGATTCAGCACCTCCATCTGCAGGGCAGCCAGGCTACGGAGGTGGCCGCCCGGATATTTCTGGATGCCACGGCGGACGGCAACCTGTCCGCGATGGCGGGGATGGAATACGAACTGGGCCGG
The DNA here is from genome assembly GCF_001909095.1 of Paenibacillus sp. P46E. Taxonomy (NCBI): domain Bacteria; kingdom Bacillati; phylum Bacillota; class Bacilli; order Caryophanales; family Paenibacillaceae; genus Paenibacillus; species Paenibacillus sp. P46E. The sequence continues at coordinate 86,179 of NZ_LVYZ01000003.1, read as the reverse complement.
ACGGGCGACGGAAAAATGCAGTCTGCTACAGCCACCTTCCGGGTCAGTGGTTTGGATACCTCTAAGCTTGAGAACCCGAATATCCTTGAATGGTCGGCCATTCATTCCTTGCGCCGCGAGCTGCTTCCCTATTATGAAGAACTGCAAGCCCGCGGCGGGACCCGCAATCCGAGGCAGAGCATTACCTGCTTCCCTTATCCGGACGGGGAGGCGGTGCTGTTCAATTCCACCTCCGTGCTGGGAGTGGACCCTACCCGGCCTGAATCCTTGGCACGCGGTATGGAGGAGGGGGCCAGGCAGGCGAATGAGCTGTTCGAGGCGATTACCGGCCATCCGGCGTTCAGAAAGGCGAAGCTGGACTATATCGCGCCGAAGCTTGGAGTGAGGGAAGGCAGACGTATTTCCGGAGAATATATGCTGACGGAGGAGGATTGTCTGGGTGAAAGGCATTTTCCGGACATGATTGCCGCATGTGCTTATTCTCTTGATATTCACAGCCCGGATGGCAGAACGACGAGGCTGGAGCGTATTCCCGGGAACGGTTATTATCATATCCCTTACCGGTCATTAATCCCGCGAGGCTGCTCCAACCTGTTGCTCAGCTCCCGCTGCATCAGTGGTACGCATGAGGCGCATAGTTCCTATCGGATTATGGCTTCGGTCAGTGCAATCGGTGAAGCAGCGGGTGTAGCAGCCGCACTTGGTGTCCTGCAGCACAGAAATGATGTAAGAGAGATCGAATCTTCGCATATTCGTTATGTGCTCCAATTGAGAGGTCAATTTACGGAAGGCGTCGTGGAGCGGATTCCGCTTCCCGCCGGACCTGCTCAGAGAAACAATTCATTATAATATTGAAAGGAGAAATAAGATGAGAAATGATAAACTGGTGCTTCTGGCCGTATGTTTCTTGCTTATCCTCTCCATAGCAGCAGGGGGCCTTCCCCCTGCTGCTTACGGAGAACAATTGAAAGCGATTTCAAAGAATCGACCTACGCCTTCTACAGGCGTACTGCCTGCCACTGCGTCGTTGTCGGTATATGGGGAGCCCGCTCCAGTGATTACAGACTGGGAAGCGCTCAGAAACAGCTTTGGCAGCCATAGCCATGCTCCGGTGCTGGAAGTGGAGAATGGCATTACAATAGATGGCATTATTGACGAATGGGCTGGTTATACTGAGGTCCGCTTGCCCGAAGCTGACGCGCAGATCCTGGTCAGCGGCTGGGGAGGACCGGCAGATGTATCCGCCAGTGTCTATCTGGCATATGACGCGGACAATTTCTATTGGGCGGCGAAGGTGACGGACAATGTGCATACGCCTGTTTCCGACAGCACGATGTGGAGAGGGGACAGCATCCAGTTTGCCTTCAGCCCCGGAGGTACCTACGGGCCGGAATACGCCATCAATTATATGGACGGTCAAGCCCATGTCTGGCAATTCAGCGAAGGCGGGGCGGCTCAGGGAGCGGAGGGCATTACAGCCGCCGCAACCCAGTCCGGGCAGGACATCTTCTACGAGGTGCGAATGCCGTGGACAACAATCTCTGCCGCCATACCCGGGAATGGTGAGCTTCCGTTCACTTTGCTCTTCAATGACAATGACGGGGCGGGTCGGAGAGGGTGGATCGAATGGACACCCGGCATTGGCAAGGCCAAAAGTCCGGCTGATCACGCGGTACTGTACCTGGTGCCTTCCGCCGATCCCTGGAGCTTCTGGGTGGAAGGACCTAAAGAGATCAATGTGAATTCCACCGTGTCCTTTTCGGTATACGCGGTGAACTGGACCTCGGAGGTCCGCAGCCTTCATCTGTCCTCCGGACTGTCCGGTGTGGAAGAAGATTTCACGCTTCCTGGAGGTTCCGTTGCCGAATGGACTCTACCGTTCAGCACGGCGGAGCCTGGGGAGCATCAGCTTGAATTCACACTGACCGAGCAAGGAGCTCCTACCGGCAAGCGTCAGGAGCTGAAGGTTACAGCCGTCATCGCTCCTGTTCAGATCGAAGCCATGCTGGACGCTGTGAATGCAGAGCTCCCCGGTCTGGAGCAGCTATTGCTACAATGTGAGGCGCAAGGGCTGTCGACTGATTATGAACGGATCAACTACACCGTCATCAAAGACTTCGTCGGATATGGGAAGGAAGACATCCGGCAGGGCAGACTGGGCAGAGCGCAATATGTGGCCGCAGGATTGGAGACGCTTTTCAATGAAGCGCAAACGCAACTAGAGGGATACCTGGACGGCAGTCTTACACCACAATCCGCTCCGCGATATGTATCCGGGCGTCCGGAAATATCAGGCTATTCCTTCCTCGGCGGTACAGAGGTGCGAAGCACAGGCTTCACGGAAGAACGGCCGATCTTCTTCACGGGTTACGGCCACTTTAATCAGGTGAAGAGAGATATCCCGAAGCTTCAGGATCTCGGAGCCAACGTGATTCAGATGGAGATGGGGCCAAGAGATGTAATTCTGGATAACAAGGATTTCGTGAACCGCTATACAGTTAACCGTTCCGGCGGGGTCTCCGCCACAGCTACCATTGTGGAAGGGATCGGGCACTTGGGGAACAACTCACTGAAGATATCCAATGCTTCGCCGCGCCAGTCCAATGTCTTCATCAATGTCAGCCAGACATTACAGGTAGAGCCGGAGACGACTTATGAATTTAAAGTATGGGTAAAAGGCGACAATGCCAAAAATGTCTGGTTTCCCGGCGGAACCGGCTGGAAACAACGGCTATCATTTCCTAGCGGGACCTATGACTGGCGTGAGGTGAGCTTCGAATATACCACGGCGGCAGGCGAGGTATCCTACCCCTTGGTTATTCTATCCGAGAACACGGGCACTGTTTGGCTTGACGACCTCAGTGTCGTCAAGTCAGGGAGTACAGTCAATCTGGTGCAGAATCCTGGCTTTGAGGATCTGGGCGGTTATTCCGCAGAGAAGGAGTATGTAGTCTCGACACAGAAAATTGAATCTGACTTGAAGCCCGTGCTCCAGCGGGCGGAGGATTACGATGTGGCGGTCAATCTTCTGATCTCCCCGCATTATTTCCCGGACTGGGCACTCGCGAAATGGCCGGAGCTGAAGGTGGCGAACAATGGTTTTATCAAGTTCTCACTGTTCCGTCCTATGGCCAAAGATATCATCGAGGATTATTTGCGGGCTTTGATTCCCGCCATCAAAGATTATGATTCCCTGCAGAGTCTTACACTCAGCAACGAATCCGTTTATCAGGCCAATAAAGACCCTTATGCCTTGCCGGCATGGAGAGAATATCTGGAGGAAGTATATGGCGGCAGTATTGCGCAGCTCAACGGTGTTTACGGCACGACCTACGCCTCCTTCGCGAAGGTGGCGATGCCTGACAATGTAACCGCTTCTCCACTTTCTTATGATTATGTGCTGTTCAACCAGGACTATTTCGCCAAATGGCATGAGTGGATGGCAGGCATTATTCATGAACTCGCTCCGGAATTGCCTGTACAGGCCAAAATTATGGGCGACCCCAGAGGTAGCCTGTCCTGGGGTGTAGATATCGAGCGGTTCTCGCAATTCAGCCAGATCAACGGCAATGACAATTGGAACTATATTAATGAAGGCCCGAAGGGCTTTATGGAAGAGCTCAGTTTCTATGATCTCCAGTCCTCCTTTAAGCAGGCACCGATCTTCAATTCGGAGCATCACCTAATTGCCGACGGTGACAAAATGTACACCCCGGAACAGGCGAAGCATGTCCGCTCCGTATTGTGGCAGAGCGCCATCCACGGTAGGGGCGGCTCCGCAATTTGGATCTGGGAGCGTACCTACAATGAAGCTGCCAGCGCTGAAGGCAGCATCCTGCACCGCCCGGACGCGGTGGTGCAGGCCGGGCGGACCAACCTGGACCTGAACCGTCTGGCCGGACAGGTGACCGCCTTTCAGAATGAGCAGCCGCAGGCGGCCATTCTCTATTCAACCGCCTCGGGAGTTTTCTCCGGGGATTACTCGGCGGTGTCGCTTCGTTCTTACGAGGCTCTGTCCTACAGCGGATATAAGGCAGGGTATGTCTCGGAGAAGCAGGTGGAAGCAGGAGGACTAGACAGCTACAAGCTGCTGATCGTACCTAATGCGTCACGGGTTAATCCGGCAACGCTGAGCGGGATCAGGCTGTTCATGGAGCAGGGCGGTCGGGTGCTGCTGATCGGCTCACATGCTCTGGAGCTTACGCCTCATGGCACACCGCTCTCTGCCGCGGACAGAAGTTATGTATTCGCACATGCCGACAAGATAGCGGCAGCGGACTGGACTGCAAGTCAGATCAGGGACTTTTTATTGCCGATCCTGCAGAACATCAACCCGCAGCAGCTTATGCTCCTGGACCCGGCGGATGGTGAGCCTGTATATAGTGTGGAGTGGAGAAGTGTGGAATATGAAGGACGGACGCTGGTGAATGTGGTCAATTATGGTCCGAATGCGGTGACGGTGTCCATCGAAAGGAATGGTGCCAGAGCCGTGGGCTTCCCGGATCTGATCACCGGAAAGAGCACGGCTGGACAGACGATTGAGCTGCAGCCGCTGACCCCTTATTTGTTCAGCCTCGACTTTCCCGGTTCCGGGGATTGAGGCAAGCTGCCGCCACTCTAGCTGTTGAACAAGCGGTACTCGCGTGGGGATACTCCGCTCAGCTGCTTGAACACTTTACCGAAATGGGAGAAGTTTCCGAAGCCGCACTGCTCGGAAACGGAGGTGACCGATATTCTGGTTTCCTTCAATAAGCGCTGTGCTTGCCTGACTCTTGTGAGATTGACGTATTCGCTGAATCCGAAGCCGGTAACTTCCTTGAACATGCGGCTAAGATGGCTCTTGCTAATATAGAAGCGGGAAGCTAAGTCTTCCAGCTCCAGAGATTCAGCATAACTGGCATGAATATGGCGGACTATAGCGGTGATCTTCTGCTGCACCGGTGTAGGCTCGTAGTGAACAGACGGCTCCTGTCTGAGCAATTCTCTGGCCGTGAACAGTAGCAGCTCGGTCGCCGCATTGACCGCATGGATTTCATAGCCTGGAGGTTCTTCAGTTAGCTCCCCGAGCAGTTTCAGCAGCAGCGCCTCCAGCGGGAGGCGCTGCTGCAGCTTCAGCCTCAGAATAGGATACTCATGGGAGAATACAGACAGTAGCAGCTGCTTATGTTCTGCGGAGAATCCGTCGAAGAAGGCAGGATCATAATACAGTAGCATTCTTTCGTAGCCGGGTATGCCGGCGTCGGAGGTTCTATGCACTATATCCGAGCCGATTAGCACGATATCTCCGGGTTGCACGGTGAAACTGCGGTCATGGATGAAGTAATTCCGCTCACCTGAAAAAAGATAATACAGTTCATATTCACGGTGAAAATGGGTTTCCGTCATGGTGTGAAAATCATTCCTGTCGAACTCTATCTGAAGTCCATTCCGGGAAGCTGTAAGGTCAAATCTAATTTGATCCGGCACCTGCCCAATGTCCATACCCAACTCTCCTCATATAGAAAATAGCATATGCAGCTATTATAGCAAAATAAGCGGGGTATTGGGTAAAAAGAGCGATAATTGCAGAGAACCCATATAAATATTGTGTTACTCTATGACTGAAAGCCAACAAATAGGATGAACTATAGGAGGCGAAAGAAAATTGGATAAGAAACGTTATGTACAGGTAGGCATTGGGGGCAGGGCACAATTCTTCTATGAAGCCATTGCGAAGGAATACAGGGATTCCGCAGAGCTTACGGCTTTTTGCGATGTGAACCAGACGCGTATGGATTATGCCAATAAGGTTCTCTCGGGAACCTATGAATATCCGCAGGTTCGTACTTACCTGACTGAACAATTTGATGAGATGATTGAAAACGAGAAGCCGGACATCGTCATTGTTACCAGTGTGGACCGGACGCATCACAGATATATTATCCGGGCGCTTGAGCTGGGCTGTGATGTCATTACGGAGAAACCGATGACCGTCGATGTGGAGAAATGCAAAGAGATATACGATGCTGTGGAGCGAACAGGACATAAGGTGCGGGTTACCTTCAATTACCGTTATGCTCCGCATCACACGAAGGCCCGCGAGCTGATCTCTTCCGGGGTGATCGGGGATGTGCATTCGATCCATTTTGAATGGCTGTTGAATACACAGCATGGTGCGGATTATTTCCGCCGCTGGCACCGGGATAAGCGTAACAGCGGAGGCCTGCTTGTCCACAAATCGACTCATCATTTCGATCTGGTCAACTTCTGGATCGGTGCGGAGCCGGAGACGGTATTTGCCTTTGGTGATCTGAGATTCTACGGCCGGGAGAACGCCGAACGGCGCGGCGTAACTTCATTCTACCAGCGTGGCACCGGCAATCCGGCAGCCTCGGAAGATCCTTTCGCCCTGCATCTGGATCAGAATCCCGTGCTGAAAGAGATGTATCTGGATGCGGAGGCGGATGACGGCTACCAGCGGGATCAAAGCGTATTCGGCGACGGCATCAGCATCGAGGACACCATGGGAGTAATGGTCCGGTACAGTAACAAAGCCATTCTCACCTATTCGCTAAATGCCTATATGCCTTGGGAAGGTTACCGGATCGCTTTTAACGGCTCCAAAGGAAGAATCGAAATGAGTATAGTAGAGAAATCCTATGTTAATGCCGGAGGTGACCGGTCATTGGAAGGTGCCGTGGAGGGCAAGCATATTGTGGTCCATCCCATGTTTGATGCGCCTTATGAGGTCCAAGTGGACGAAGGAGCAGGAGGTCACGGCGGGGGAGATCCGGTGCTGCTGAATGATCTGTTCGGAACCCCGGACGAGGACATCTACCACCGGGCAGCTGACCACCGGGATGGAGCCCGCTCCATCATGACCGGCATTGCTGCCAACCAAGCCATCCGCACCGGGCTTCCGGTCCGGATCAAGGACCTGATCTCAATTTAATTTAATTTAATAGAAGAAATAGATATAGTAGAGCCTTCAGGTGCACAGATCTGGAGGCTTTTTTTAAATGTAATCCGTAATTTATATGTGTACGCAATAAGTTGCCTATCCTTATATTTCTCTCTGAACGGCTACCGTCCTTAAAAGGGCGGCGAAGCCGTTTCTGCTTGTCTGGTCTCATCCGGTTTCCAGTTTTTAGCGGGACTGATATACTGAATTGTAGTGTGGATAACGTTCTGAAGGCAGGATAATAACGGAGGAGCTCATATGAAAACCTTATACCGGCCCGTCGGCCTCACGGAAATGAAGCGAATACTCGATCTGCACCTCGGAGGCTTTCCTCCCAGATTACCGGAACAACCGATTTTTTATCCTGTTCTTAATAAGCCGTATGCTGATCAAATCGCGAGAGAATGGAACACCAAGGACCTATTTTCCGGCTATGCCGGATTTGTAACTGAATTTGACGTACCCAGTCCTTATATTGATCAGTATGAAGAACATGTTGTAGGAGCCAGACATCATCTAGAACTCTGGATACCTGCTGAGGAAATGGACGACTTCAATCACCATATTTTTGGCCCAATCCGAGTGGTTGATGCCTACTACGGTACCGAATTTGTGGGTCTGATTCCGGGGGAGCCTGTTTTTGAGAACCAAAGTGCAGCCCAGCAGTTGATTATATGGAAAAATATACTGGAGCGCAATGCTATGGACTTTTGCAGTGAGATCAGGAAGCATTGGCAGCATATATTCACGAGTTATCCCTATTGGAGTCAGAGGGATTTTACGGGGTACGGATTATCCGAGACTGCCCAAACTGAAGTGCTTAGAACAATGAAAGAATATTGGAATGGGCATTTTCCGGATATGGTTTTACTTAGCCTAGGCAAGGAGGCGTTATGATTCTGATGTTGCGCCTATGGTCGGAATAAAATGGAGGGTACTATGAGCACTTGGAGAAGAAAGGCTCTGGAATTGTTTTATGATGCTAGATTTTACTTTGCGCAAAAGGATGACACGATATATTCGCTGTTAATAGAACTACGTATTAAGGTAGTCAAAGCTCACGAGATGAATAATATAGAAGAGCTTGACAAGATTTATGCTTATGCGGAATGGTGTTTTAAGCAGGAGAAGAGAAGCTTCTACCTGTTCAATGCAATTGCTGTAGGCTTCTATGAGCATTTAGTGGAAAAAGAAATCACACGCAATGCCATCCCATACTGGATTAAACCTGATATTTTCGAAGCGGTCCAGCCTCTATTTGAGTGGATGCTAGAGAAAAAAGCAGATCAATATAGTGAATTAGTGATGGAATATAACAAAATCAACAATACGCAATTCATAAGTTGACTGGAGGAACGATGATGAGTAACCCGAAAACGAATATCAATACATGGTTTCCTAAAGAATCTTCAACCCTCTCATCGGAAGAAATCGTTGATTCGGTATGCAGCAACATCTATGAGCCTGAGAATGCGGCTGCCCGGGAGGATGTGCTGAAATCACCTGGATTCCTGAGGGAGATTATGCTGCTGATCGATCTGGATACAGAACTCACGATGAATGGCATCCTGGGCTTTCTGGAGAATTCATCCGGCCGGTATTTGCTGGAGACTATTCAAGCACTTCAGCATATTGGCGCATCCGAAGATGCGGAGATTTTAGAGCAGATCTACCAGCAGCTTGAAACCACTCCGGCTCAGCGAATAAAATCTCCTGGTCTGCATGATATCAGCAGCTTTCAAGACCGGTACATCCTGAATGCAGAAGTATTAGATGGAATACTCAGGCTGTCCGAGGCCCTGTATTTGAATACACCTGACCGCAATATTTTTGATAATCTGGTTGGCTATCTTTCTGCGAACAGAGATCTGCTTGATGAAGAACTGAAGAAGTATAGCTGGTGATACGGTCTAGCTGAGGGGAAGGAAATAATCTAATCTAGGAGATGCACAAAATGCCCGAAACGATCAAAACTAATGTAGATGTACTCAACATGCTGGACTCGCTAATGAGAGAGCCCGCCCAGTTTTGGAACAAATTCTATAGTGACAGAACGAAGGGGATTCCCTTTTTTGTAGATAAGCCGGATGAAAATTTGGTCTCTTATGTAGAATCGGGGATACTGCATGGCGGGCGGATGCTGGAGCTGGGCTGTGGGCCTGGACGGAATGCGATTTATGGGGCGCTTCATGATTTTGATGTGGATGCAATCGACCTTTCGGAAGAAGCCATTGCGTGGGCGAAGGAACGTGCAGCTGAAAAGAATATTGGGGTGAACTTTACCTGCGGATCGGTTTTTGAGCTATCTCCCGAGTCTGAATATGATCTGGTCTATGATGCAGGCTGTCTTCATCATCTGTGGCCCCATCGGCGAATTGGATATATTGAGATGATCCATCATGCGCTGAAGAACGGGGGGTATTTTGGATTAACTTGTTATGCTCCCGGGTTTACGGAAATGGGAGGAGCCATGGAATTAAGCGACTGGGATGTGTACCGGGACCGAAGCATGCATGGCGGACAAGCGTACAGCCAGGAGAAATTAAGCGAAATCTTAAGCGGATATTTTGAGCTGGTGGAGATCCGTTTGATGAAAGAATGTACGGAGAATGACGCAGTGTTCGGCGTTCCTTTTCTGTGGGCAAGCCTATGGAGAAAACACCCGAAGGGATAACTTCGCTGCTATGCAGTATAAGGAGGTAAAGGCGCTCTTTTATCCTTCCATGAAGGTAGAATTAGACGGACCCAAGCTGACTCTGTAAAAAGCTCAAATCTGACCACTAATGAACTTCAGTTTGTTTGAGGTGTCTTCTCACGGTAATATCAGCGAATTAAGCTGTCCATCTGCACAAGCCATCCGTTCTGCTTTTCATAGAGTATAGTAAAAACCCTGTACAGAAGAATCTCTGTGACAGGGCAGTACAGGAAAGGCAATGAACGGAAAGAATCCTTCAATCATGCAGGGATAATGAATTTGAAATTAATCATAAAGACGACCAGCGCGGCGGAAGCCAGAGAAAAGGTAATACAGCCTGCACCCAGGGCGCTGCGGCGGTCTTTGATGAATTTGAAGCCCAGTGCCCCAATAAGAACCGTAGTTCCCGCCAGAACGACTGTCATACCCACCATTGCCAGCCAGTATAGCACTTCAAAAAGCTCTGCCATGAAGAGTCCTCCCCTCCAGGCCATAATACAATGAATTTTAAGGATTTTCCAGCAAAAATGTCTGGATTCGTAATGCTAATAATTGAAATTAGACCCGTATTTATTGTTGCCTTCGCTTGGGAGACAAGCAAAAACAGTTAAGATAACGAATCCCACCATGGGAATCAAACAGGACAGAACCCACCAACCGCTCTTTCCGGAATCGTGTAGTCTTCGTAACAGAACTGCCAAAGCCGGCAAAAACATGGCGAGCGAATAGAGCGGCGTCAGGAGGTGAATCATTCCAAGCATCTCCTGCAGGAATGCCAAAGCGATGAAGAAGATAATATTGAACAGAAAGAACATCCAATATTCTGTCCGGGTGGCCCTCCCTGTGAATCCTCTATAGTTTTTTAATGCTTTTATGTACCACTGCATTGACCCAACTCCCTAATCTGTATGATTATGTATTGATTTTTTATCGGCACAGCTTTAACGAAATATGATAGCAGCGCTCTCCAGATCATCTGACATTCTATGCGTCCTTGCTTATTTAAGGCGATTGCTGTCGATTACCGTAAGGCAGTCTTTGTCGGAATCTGCGGCTTGAGCGGTGCATCCCATAAATGGATATACCAGGACATAGAGCCCCGCGGCTATATGCCCTTTTTTGCCATGTCTGCCTGCTTACACGGACAATCATACAGGAGGGTGGGAGCTTTTCTGAGTAAAGTATAGGGTAGGCTGGGGAATGTGAAAGGAGTGGGAGAACAATGGCGGGAAGACAACTGGCCAGCAAGTGGCTGAAAACCGAGGCGCTGCTGAGCGATCCGCGGGTTGCCGGTTACATTCCGAGAACGATGGAATATAGCGCTGCTGGGTTGTTAAGGATGCTGGGTAAATACGGTTCGGTCGTAATAAAACCTGTTGTCGGCGGTGGCGGTTACGGGGTAATCAAAGTGTTCCGTAGCAGCCGGGCATATGGATTCACACATATGCACAGTACAAGAATGTATCGGGATTTCTCATCCATGAGACGCGCGCTGGACATGTTTAAGGTCAAACGCAGATATCTAATGCAGCAGTGTATCTCACTCGCCCGGATTGATGGACGTCCTATTGATTATCGGGTCAAGGTGGTGAAGAACGGGGATCATTGGGAGTTTCGTGCTATGGTCGGAAGAGTGGCCCGGCCAGGGCTATTCGTGACGAATCTCTGTAAGGGGGGCACGATGTTAAGCTGCCGGGAGGGGTTAAGAAGATCCTTGCCCCGGGTTAGGACTTCTGCCAAAAAAGCAGAGATGCGTCGTCTGACCCTGATCTGCATAGAACTGCTGGAGCGGCATTTTCCGGGGATCGGTGAACTTGGGTTTGATTATGCAGTAGATCAACGGGGGAAAATCTGGATTCTGGAAGTAAATACCCGTCCGAAATGATTAAGCAATTTTTAAGAATTGACGATAAATATAATAATACGATAGAATTGCGATTAGTTGTGTGGTTCACGAGGTAATAAATGATAAAAAATTCCACGAAATTATGAACAATGTAAAAATATTTCAGACCCGTTTCCCGCGGATGAGACCTGTGTATAACTCTTATCCCCATCGTCCACTGTACAGTGAATGACTTCCAGGGCCTTACTAACATCTTATACACAGGATTTCCACAGTCGCTTGTGGATAGTAGGAACGCTTGTTCGAAAAATGATAGTTTGCTATGATAGATTCAGATCCAAATAAAGGAAAGGTAGGTGAACGTTATGGTTGAATTGTCGGATGAGATGCTCTTGGACTCTTACCATAGAGCAATAGAACTGCAATTAGAGCATGATTTCATCGCTCTTCTGCTCGCTGAAATTCGCAAACGGAACTTACACTCTCCAGTTCATGCGGTTCTTCATTAGACGCAGAGACACCTTTGCAGCAGATCCTACATTCAAACCGCAAGCATCACAAAATAGGGTATCTTTTCAGATTGAAGTCAATCAACCTGAACGGATACCCTTTTATTTGGTCAATAGGAAGCGGATGTTCCGTTAGAGCTTGAGATTGCTGCTGTGCCCCGGAGAGAGCTTGGCTTCCGGGTCAAGGTAGACCTTGGCATTGTTCACTGCTGTAGGCGCTTCTCCAAATCCTACAGCAATCAGCTTCAGCTTGCCTGGATATGTAGTAATATCGCCGGCAGCGAAGATCCCTGGAATGCTCGTCTCCATACGGGAGTCAACCACGATGGAATTGCTCTCAATGTCGATGCCCCACTCGGCAATCGGTCCCAGTGAGGAGACGAAGCCGAAATTGACGATTACGCTGTCTACTTCAAGTTCTTGTGTCTCTTTGGTTTTGATATGGGACAAAGTAACCTTGGTAATGAATTCTTCGCCGTGCAGCTCTGTAATCTCTGAAGGCGTAATTACATTGACCTTGGATGCCATGAGGTTCTCTACACTGTGCTCATGAGCGCGGAATTTATCCCGGCGGTGAATGAGGGTTACCTCTTCAGCAATGGGTTCCAGCATCAGTGCCCAATCCACCGCAGAGTCGCCGCCACCGCTGATCAGCACCTTTTTCCCCTTGAATGCATTCAAATCACTTATAAAATAATGCAGATTGGCTCTCTCAAAACGCGCAGCCTCCGGAAGTTCCAGACGTCGCGGTTCAAAGGCACCAACCCCTGCGGTAATGATCACTGCCTTACTATGATATTCTGCTTTATCGGTAGTGATAACGAAATGGCGTTCGTCCTGCTTGATAAGCGAAACGACTTTCTCCTCCAGCCGGATATCGGACTGGAACAGCTCCATTTGGCGGGAAAGGTTATCTACCAGCTCCTGACCGGTGACTTTTGGAAAGCCGGCCACGTCATAAATATATTTTTCAGGATAAAGAGCAGCAAGCTGCCCCCCCAGTTGGGGCATACTTTCAATAAGGGTTACCGATGCCTGGCGCATCCCGCCATAAAAGGCGGCAAACATCCCGGCCGGACCGCCTCCTATGATTAAAAGATCGCTCATAGGAACGGATTGCTCTTGTGTCACGAATATTACACCTCCGAGTTGATAGTTTCAAATTGCCATACTGGCTTATCTAACATTATAAACATTGTGGCACCGACCTGCAAAGGCTTGATTTCCGAAGAAAAATGTGACATTTTGCTGTATGATTATATTTGATTAAAACGATACTAAGGTTTACAATGGATATGGTTATTTTAGAAATCCTTTAAGTTTAATTGGAAATTCTTCTGAATTTAAGTGTATAAATTCACAAAATAAACCGAAATTTTTTACAAAAAATAACACATAGACAGATTCACCTGTTGGAAGGAGCCGGAACATGAGCAGTATTCCCAAAATCGTTATCCTAGGCGCGGGGTATGGAGGTATTCTGACCGCGCAGCGGCTGCAGAAAGCTTTGAACTATAATGAAGCAGATGTGACACTGGTTAACCGCCATGAGTATCACTATTTCACTACCCATCTGCATATGCCTGCTGCAGGTACAGACAGCATCGAGCATACCCGGGTATCCATTTCCAAATTAATTGATGAATTCAAAATTGATCTCGTTAAATCTTCCGTACAGGAAATCCGCACCCAGCAAAAAAAGGTAATTCTGGAAGATGGTACGCTGTCGTATGACTATCTCGTAATCGCCCTTGGAGGGGAACCTGAAACCTTCGGAATTCCGGGACTGGATAAATATGCGCTGACCATCCGCAGTATTAATTCCGTGCGTTTGATCCGTGAGCATATTGAATATCAATTTGCCAAATACAAGAATGAGAACAATGCACAGGAGCATATTAATTTCGTTGTGGGCGGCGCAGGCTTTAGCGGCATTGAATTTGTGGCCGAGCTGGCTGACCGTATTCCGGCGCTGTGCAAGGAATATGATGTGGATCCAAGCATGGTCAATATCTACAATGTGGAGGCTGCTCCTACGGCACTGCCGGGCTTTGCACCTGAACTGGTAGAGCATGCGATGACAGTACTGACGAAGAAAGGCGTAACCTTCAAGATCGGTGTAGCCATCAAAGAGTGCTTGCCTGGCGGCGTTATCCTTGCCACTGGTGAAGAGATCAAAGCCTCGACTATCGTCTGGACCGGCGGCATCCGCGGTAACCGGCTGATCGAAGCGGCAGGGTTTGAAGCCATGCGCGGACGGGTAAAGATTGACGAGTATTTGCGGGCTCCTGGACATGAGAATATCTTTATTATCGGCGATGGTTCTTTGATGATTAATCCGGAAGGACGCCCTTACCCGCCAACGGCACAGATTGCCATGCAGCAGGGTGAATGCTGCGCACATAACCTAGTGGCCGCGATTCGCAGCCAGCAGCCGAGAAAGTTTGCTTTCAGCAACAAAGGCACAGTTGCTTCACTGGGTAAAGGTCAAGGTATTGCCGTAGTTGGCGATAAGACATATAAGGGCTGGACTGCAGCACAGCTGAAGAAGGTTGTGGATATGCGTTACCTGTTCATCATCGGCGGTATTCCGCTAGTCCTCAAAAAAGGAAGATTCCTCTAGGATGCGCCACTGCAGCGTGCAAGTCCGCGGACTGCTGACGCGTGAGGAGCTGGACCGGTATAATGGCCTGATTGAGGTCGGATCTTATCTGGAGGACCAGAGCCGTTATGATCTCGCCTACAGTATCCAGAAGGAAATCGACATTCTCATTCTCCCGGCGATTGAGCGGCTGAAGGATAAAGGGCGGGCCCGCGACCGGGCGACGGCTGAATACCTGGAGAGTCTGCGTGAAGAAGAGGAAGACAGCGAAGAGGATGACGAAAACGGTTCATCAACGGTTTAATTCAAATATTATGTATGACTTCATGAACATGACAAAGGGTGTGTCTCCATTATGGGAGACACACCCTTTGTGCATAGGAACAGGAGGTTACCGTTGTTACAGCTTCAGCAGTTCTTCGAAACTGTCCAGTGTCAGCAGATTGCCGACATAGAACGGGCCGAATTCACCGTAGCGGGCGCTGACCTCATCAAAGCGCATCTCGTAGACCAGCTTCTTGAACTGCAGCGCATCATCGGCAAATAGGGTGACTCCCCATTCCCAGTCGTCGAAGCCGACGGAGCCGGTAATGATCTGCTTCACTTTGCCGGCATACCCGCGGCCGATTAATCCGTGCGAATACATCAGTTCGCGGCGCTTCTCCATATCGAGCATATACCAGTTGTCGGCAAGCTCACGTTTTTTGTTCATCGGATAGAAGCAGATATGCTTCATTTGCGGCAGAACAGGCTTCAAACGGGCGGCTACATGCGGATTCTGCATAGGATCACTGCCGTCTCCAGCGCTTCCGCCAGCGGCATAGTTGCTGAGCTCAACGATACTGACATAGGAATAGGACTTGGTAGTATACTGGGCAAAGGCGATTTTGTTAAAGGCGGTCTCAAGCTGGTTCAGCGCTTCCAGACTTTCCCGCAGAAACATCATCACGAAATCAGCCTTCTGGCCGACAATGGAGTACACTGTGGTGCTTCCTTCCTTGGCTTCCTCGACTGTATCCCATTCCTGCATGAAGGCATGCAGTTCTTCCAGGGCAACAGCACGTTCTTCGTCATCGGCAGCCGTCCAGGCTGTCCAGTTCAACGAGCGGAAGTCATGCAGGGCATACCAGCCTTCCAGTGTCAACGCGGCTTCGTTCATGTATTCTCACTCCTTAGCATAAGTTTATATGTACATCCGCTTAATCTATTTGCATTGTATCGCATGCAGGCAGGCAGAGCAAACGCCCAGCTCCAGGATTTGCCGTGTGAAGATCCGGAATGAAGATAATGTTCATTGCTTCGCTACATTTTTTCTAGTAAACTTACTATTAATTAAGGTTTGCTGTGCGGTTCTTTATAGAGAGAGGGGATGGCGGTACGATGGGGTTTATTCCTGTGTTTGTTCTGGCCGTTTTGTTCTTTGTTATGATGTTTGGCATTGGCTTTATCCTTAACATGTTAATGAAGACTACCTGGTTCCCTGCCTATCTGTTTGTCCTTGTAATTCTGCCTGTGGTCGTCTATTCGATCTGGGATCGGAGCGCCATGAGCCTGTGGGAGCATCTGTCCACCTTCCATGTCGTGGATTACCTCACGGGTATTGCGGGTCTGGCTGGAGCAGTGCTCAGCGGTTGGACGATTCAGAAGCTCAGGCTTGGCGGCTACAAAATGTTCTAATGAAGGGTTTCGTGCGCATACAGAGCGGCTGCTGTCCTTACCTAAGGATGGAGGGCCGTTTTTTCTTGGAATATAAGCATTTATCTGTTCACGCCAGCAATGGATAACAAGCTGTCGATATCAGGGGGATAAGCACTGAATTTGGACTTTTTTTTACATTTCCGGGCGGAAGTTTTGTGATAGAATAGAAATCTAAATGGATTCGTGTAGAAAAAGAGGGAGGTAATCCGCAGATGCGCATGAGTAACCTGCATCATTTCACCGAACATCATCGGTACTGCGTTTCCCGCGAATTCGGTCTAAGCAGTGTAGATGCACGTATGCTGGGCTCGGTCTATCAGCCGATGGTAGGCGCTTTTGCCATCAGTCTGTACCGTTTGCTGTTTGAGCATATTCCGGCTGAAGCAATCGGCTATTCTCCGGTGGAGCAGCAGCGCCGTCTGTTCATGACGCTGGGTGTGGAACCCAATGAGAAGGGCCGCAAATATATAGTGGATCAGGCTTCCCGGCTGGAAGCGGTGGGATTGCTGCAGACCTGCCGCATTTTTGTAGCGGAAACTGATGATTATATGTACGAATACGAACTGCTGCCGCCGCTGTCGCCGGCTGATTTTTTTGCAACCCAGCATTTAACACTGCTGCTGCGTGACAAAATCGGCAAATTTGCCGTGCTGTCCCTGCGTGAGCAGTTCTGGAACCGGGAACCGGAGGAATGGAGCCGCCGGTCGATCGGTAAAGAAAATATTTCCCTGCCCTTTTATGATATTTTTCAACTCAATACCCATGTGATCGATTACGAACTGGAGCAGGCTTTGGCTGAGGTGGCAACGGTCAAGCAGCCCGGCATGCGGGAAACCGGGGAACCTGCTATCGGGTATAGTGATATTATCCTGCGGTTTCCGCGTGAATCAGTCAACCGGGTTCATGTCGAGAAGCTGCGTTTTGACCATACCCAGATGGGGATGATCAATTATGTAGCTCATAAGTATGAGCTTAGCCCGCAAGACCTGTCCCGTCTGCTGGATGAGGACGGGGTATTCACGCCGGATGGCGAAGTGATTCTGGATGCACTACAGTACAAGGCAAGCCAGCATTTCCGCCAGGATATGAAACGCCAGGAGAAGCGGGAGGTTGCCGCAGCGAAGGTGGTAGCGCTGCGCTCTGCTGCCACCGTGGAAGGCGATGATTCGATCGCTCCTCTGGAGCAGTCCGTTGAAATGGAATATTATGTGGAGGTGCCTCCGCAATTTCTGTCCAAATGCGACATTCACCAATATAATATGATGCTTCGCAACGAGCCTTATACACGTCTGCTGCAGACCTTTTTCCCGGGTGCCGTGCCCACACAGCTGATGGATACTTTTGAGAAGATTGATCTGAATTATAAGCTGAGCGGCGAAGTCATTAATGTACTCATTCATTATCTGATGACCATGGTAGCCTCCGGGGGCGATCAGCGGATGAACCGTAACTTTGTGGAGGCGATTGCCTCAAATATGCTGGTCAAGCAGGTGAACACCTACGAGAAGGCCGTCCGCTACATCCGTGACCAGACCAAGGTTAAGGGGAAAGGTTCGGCAACGGGGTCAACGGCATCAGGCGGAACGCGCCAGCGCAGCTACAGCAAAGCCGGCGGCCGTTCCGGCAAAGCAGAGATTCCGATTGTGCTGGATGACGGCAGTGCCGGTACGGTATCCGAAGAAGAATTCGCGGCGATGATGAAGAAGGCGGCTGAAATCAAGGCCAGCAAGAAGAAAGGCGTATCCAAGACGCCATAAAGAAAGCGAGGTGCGGCTATGGAGTCTATGGGCGAAGTGCTGCGTTCGATGAACAATTCCGCGCTCCGCCAGCGCTCCCGTGATCTTGAGCAGAACCTGCTGAGCCATCCTTTGGTGAAGCAGCTTCAAGCCGAGCATCCCGAGCTGGACGAGTCGCGGCTGCGGCTTCACTTAAGCCGCCTGTATCAATATGTAGAAGAAAGCCGCCATTGTGCGAATTGTCCCGGTCTGGAGAAGTGTCCGAATGATTTCCAGGGTCATTACAGCAAACTTACCGTAGAGACGGTTAACGGTACGACAGATCTGTATGAACGGAAGACAGCCTGTAACCTGAAGATTGCACAGGATAATCAGGACAGCATCCGCAAGCGCATCCGCAGCTTTTATGTGGACGAACGCGTGCTCAACGGCGGATACGATGAGATTGACATTATGGGCAAGGACCCACGCCGGGTCTCGGCTGTGAACCGGATATTTGATTATATTGCCAGTGCCAAAGAGAATGGCCTGACCTCACGGGGGATTTATCTGCAGGGCTCCTTTGGAACAGGCAAAACATTTCTGATGTGCTATATGCTGCATGAGCTGGCGATTGCCGGGTACAGCGGCGTGATCGTATACATGCCTGATTTCATCGAGGAGCTCAAGCTGATTATGATGGATAATCAGAAGCTCAAAGAAATGGTGGACACGATGAAGAATTGTGACCTGCTGATCTTTGACGATATCGGTGCGGAGAACCTGAACCCCTGGGCCCGTGACCATGTGCTGGGTGCAATCCTGAACCACCGGATGAACCGCAAGCCGACCTTTTACACTTCAAACTATCCTTTGGACGGGCTGGAGAAGCATCTGAGTATTACTAGCAAGGACGGTGAGGAGATCTATAAAGGCCAGCGCCTGATGGACCGGATTGCTCCGTTTGTGGATGTGATTCCGCTTCACGGGGAGAATCAGCGGGGAACGAACAGATAATAATGAATTGTACTAGCGGCAGCTATGAACATACAGCGGTGCCCCTGGGCCTTAAGGTCCAGGGGCACCGCTGTTTATCTTAATATAAAAGGACACATCAGATAAGTGGATCGGCCACTGTGCCTCTTCTGCTGCTAACTGTCTCTGTCTGCTGCTCCCGCAGCCGCTGGCCCCGACTAAAAAATGGATAAGCGGCAAAGGTAAGCAGCATGAGAATACTGAAGATGAGCGGGCCTTGATCAAATCCTAAATGCTGCAGCAGAATCCCGCCTAGCCAGGTACAGATGCTTTGACCGATAAAAGCAAACCCGCTCGCTCCGTAGTATGCTCCTCTTAAGTGTGCAGGGGCGATTTCCCCGATCAGAACATCCCCAATGACAAAAGAGAGGATCTCGCCGATCGTAAATACGATCATCGATAAAGCCAGCGGGATCGTATCATGGAATGCCCCGAGTCCAAGCAACCCGAGCCCGAAAAATACGCATCCGGCTTTTAACGCCAGCATCGAAGAGAACCGTTTCATCAGCTTCGCCAGCGGATACTGCAGCACTACCACAGAGAGAGTGTTGATGACGAACAGAAACGAATAGGTTCTGATGCGGTCATGACCGATATATTGGGATAGGGTGGTGTCTAGATGAGAATAAGCTCCGAAGACAAAGATGTTGCCGATCAGAAAATAGAGGAACACTTTGTCCGTGAATACAATATTCAACATTTGCTTCACGGGAACGGAATTGGATTTTTGTCTGGCCTCGAGTTTGTAACGGGTACTGAAGTAAATTAAAAGAAGGGTATAAAGACCGTAGATGGCTGCGCTCAGTGCAAAGGGCAGCAGTGAAGAGGAACCGCCTATGCCAAGCTTTAAACCGAGTAGCGGACCGATGGCCCCGCCGACATTGATGGCAAAATATCTGGCATTGAATACATCGGTACGGCGTTCCTCAGGCGTAACATCGGCGAGTAAAGCTCTGGCTGTCGGCTCAAACAGGCTGCGGAACAGTCCGTTCAGACCGCTCAGCAAGAAAAAAAGCCAGGTTGCGTCAGCGAAGGCAAAGCCGATAAAGACAAAACTCCATAGAGCCATCGAGGCAATCATCACCGGATACCGGCCAATACGGTCCGACAGTGCTCCTCCCACGAATCCACCCCATGTCCCTATAAACAGACTTACTGCCAATATTGCGCCGATGGTGGCTGGATCGATTCCCTTGATGTTGCCCAGGTAGATACCGAGGAAGGGAATAGTCATAAAAAAACCTGTCCGGGAAAGAAAGGTTCCGAATATTACACCCCAAGCTACTGGATGGAAAGAGAGCTTTTTACTGTGCTGTTCTCTGCTTGTTTTCATGTCTATCCTCCTGTTGTTTTTGTTTGATTTAAGTATATCTGCCCAAAAGGTGATGAAAAGGGTACAATGTATAAAAGTGAGATCACCTTTTAGCAGTGGAGGAGAAAAATATGTTAACGGCCCCCTTGTTTTTCTTGGAGCTTCGCGGCGCCGCTGAAGAACGGTCGATAGGAGAAGCTTTCCCGATTACTGTCGAAAAGCTTACCGGGATTTGGCACTGCACACCCCGCTATGCCAAACAGGTCATCCGCAAGCTGTGCGGAGAGGGCTGGATTAGCTGGCAATCCGGTCTTGGGCGTGGTCATACCTCTATACTGACACTGCTTGCAGATGCGGACTCTATTCTGCTTCGTGAAGTGAAGCGGCGGATGGAGCAGGGGGATGTACGGGAAGCACTGGCGCTGATGAACCGGTTTGGGGGACAGGCAGCCAAGGAACAGTTCAGAGACTGGCTGTCCGAACGGATCGGGTTTTCAACGCAGGCTGTGGAGGATAGCTTGCTGGATACGCTGCAGTTTCCGGTGTACCGGCAGATTTTTACTCTGGACCCGGGACTGGTATATTATGCATTTGATTGTCACATGGCGGGACAGCTGTTCAATACGTTGGTGGAATACGAACAGGCTAGCCGCAAAGTAGTGCCATGTATAGCCCATTCCTGGGAATGCAGCGCTGATGCCAGGGAATGGACCTTTTATCTTAGAAAAGGTGTGCTGTTCCATCATGGAAGGGAATTGAACGCGGGGGATGCCGTGTTTTCACTGAACCGGCTCCGTTTACATCCCGATACCTATGAGGCAGCCTGGATGTTTCAGGATATCGAAGAACTGGAGGCGGTGAATACTACAACCGTTCGAATCAGACTGCGGGAAACTAATTATTTATTCCTGCGCTTTCTGTGCACGATTGCGGCCAGTATCGTTCCGGCGGAAATTGCCGGGAATCCCGAAGCGGATTTTACCGTTCATCCGGTGGGGACAGGACCATTTCGAATCGGTTTGCATAATGAAGGGATTTGCATCCTGGAGGCTTTTGGTCAGCATTTTCAAGGGAGGCCGCAGCTGGAGCGTGTGGAGGTTCTAAACTTCTCCGGGCTGGAAGCGGGCTACTTCTCCGAACCGGATTGGACTTCGGTTATGTCTTCGCATGGGGATGCTTCTAGGAAGCACCTGAAGGTGCTTGAGGATGGCGAAGGGGAATGGCTGGATGTGGAAACCCGGTTCTCGTGCTGCAATCTGCTTGTGTTCAATCAGGACAAATCAGGTCCGCAGAACCATCCGAAATTCCGGGAGGCGCTGGATGCGCTTATTGACCGTGAGCAGATGATCAGTGAGCTGGGGGAAGACCGGATTTATCCCGCGCACGGGTTTCGCTATGAGCCCGGGGAGCAGGAATGGAGAGTGGGAAGCGGTTCGGCCCTAGATCGCGCGGGAATTAAGGTATTACTGGAATCCAGCGGATACCGCGGCGAAATGTTCCGGCTGGCTGTGGGCTCCTTTCACCGTCAGGATGCGGTATGGATTCAGGAGCGGGCGCGCAGCTTCGGGATTCAAATGGAGATTGATGTGATTGACCGGCTGGAAGAAGGGGATAATGTGTATGCCTCTACAGAGCATGATGTCCGCTTGTTCGGCAGTGTGCTCGGTGATGATGAAATCAGCGAAATCCAAATGTATATGCAAAAAAATTATTTGCAGGCCGCATTCGATCCTGTGACAGCAAAGATTGTGCATCAAACCGTTAATGCTGTCTTTAGAGAACGGGACGAGAAACTCCGCGAGCAGCAGTTGGCGGAACTGGAAGCATATATCCGCACAACCCGCTCGATTTTGTTCCTGGTCCATAAAAAAAATAATACTTCGCATCATAAAGCAGTCCGCGGGGTGTCCATCAATGCCTACGGGTGGCCTGAATTTCATAAGCTCTGGTTTCATCCGCACAGCACCAAGAAAGGGATCGCCAAGCAATAACCCCAGAATGCGCAATCAAAAATCCGGCACCTCTCTTGGACTTGAGAGAATATGCCGGATTTTGTGCCTGTTCACTCAGACAAAAACTTGATAATCACCATACCGAAGAAAACGACTGTCATAAATCCCGTCATTCCGAAGAAGCCTGCCATCAAATCGCCCAGGTCATTACGGGGCTCCTCATTGATATGCTCCCGCGGATCGCGTGCTTGCGCGTTGACATCCATCTTTTTTCCTCCTTGCAGTTGCATGACTGCAATTAGTGGGTTACAGTTAGACGTGTGAGAGAAGTCATTGACAATTAATGCGCTTTCCTCAAGTATACGAAGTCCCTGGAACGTTGTAAAGCAGAGACTGCGGCGGAATATTTGATTTTATACAATTTAATTTCATAAAACATTACACAAACTCACTGTAAATATGTTATACTGTGGATGTGTCGGTAAATGGTAATCTGGTTATCATATTACATGAAACATTTTATCCGTTATAATTTCGGAGTGAATTCGCCACACTAGGCTTATGAGTTATAGAAGCGGATGAAAGCTTCGTACAACTTAAAGGAGGAACAATATCATGGCTATCGTGAACGTGTCTGACCAATCCTTTGTGGGTGAAGTTGAAGGTCAAGGTACTGTAGTAGTAGATTTCTGGGCACCTTGGTGCGGCCCTTGCAAAATGCTCGCCCCAATTCTGGAGGAACTGTCCACCGAGCTGGGTGACGATGTGAAAATTGCCAAGCTGAACGTGGATGAAAATCCGGAAACGGCTTCCCGTTTTGGAGTCATGAGCATTCCTACCCTGATTTTCTTCAAAGACGGCCAGCCTGTGGATAAAGTTGTAGGACTGAACTCCAAGGATTCCCTTAAGAATATTGTAGCCAAACATCAGTAAGATGATGCTGTCTTTCCCGGGGCATCTGCCCCGCCGCCAAAGCGCCTTCGGTTTATCCGAAGGCGCTTTGTGCGTCGAATGGAAACGGCTGCTCTTTTTGAAATATACGAATGTTTGTGGTATCACCAATAAGTTGTATTCCGGGGTTTGGGGTTGAATCCATAGCGACTTATATCTTAAACTTAAGTTATCACGGTGTTGTACAGGTGGGGGAGAGATCATGGATTATATGGATAATATCCGCAACAAACTGGCATTATTGCCCGACCTGCCCGGGTGCTATCTGATGAAGAATGAAGAGGGCACGATTATTTATGTGGGCAAGGCCAAGGTGCTGAAGAACCGGGTCCGCTCATATTTCACAGGCAGTCATAACGGGAAGACCCAGAGGCTTGTCGCCAATATTGTCGACTTTGAATATATCGTTACGTCCAGCAACATGGAAGCGCTCATTCTGGAGTGCAACCTGATCAAGAAGCATATGCCGCGTTATAATGTGCTTTTGAAGGATGACAAGACATTCCCGTATCTGAAAATCACGAATGAAGCTCATCCGCGCCTGGAGGTTACGCGCCGGGTGATTAAGGATAAAGCAAAATATTTCGGACCGTATCCGAATGCCTACGCGGCCCATCAGACGAAGAAGCTGCTCGACCGGATGTATCCGCTGCGCAAATGCGGTGTGATGCCTAAGGAAGTCTGTCTGTACTATCACATGGGCCAGTGTCTGGCACCCTGCGAAAAGGAAGTGCCTAAGTCTGCTTACGAGGAGATTACCCAGAGCATTTCCAGTTTCTTGGGAGGCGGCCATGAGGCAGTCAAAAAGGATCTGCAGAAAAAAATGCAGGAAGCTGCGGAAGAACTGTATTTTGAACGGGCCAAGGAGCTTCGTGACCAGATTATCAACATTGATGCCTTGATGGAGAAGCAGAAAATCAACACCGCTGATACCAAAGACCGCGATGTGTTCGGCTATGCCGTGGACAAGGGCTGGATGTGTGTTCAAATCCTGTATATGCGGCAAGGGAAAATGATCCAGCGGCACTCTTCCGTGTTCCCTTTCTACGGGGAGGCGTACAGCGATTTCATCTCCTATGTAACGCAGTATTATAGCGAGAACCCGGCGCTGCCGCAGGAAATTCTGCTGCCGGAAACCGTGCTTGAAGGCACGGATACATCAGGCAAGCCGCAAATGGCTGTTAGCAGTGAAGCTGAGGGGACAGATACCGAAGATACGCCGGATGATGTGGCGGAGCCGGCGGCCGGGGATGCAGGTGAAGCTGAGGCGGCTGAGGCGGCCACCGAAGGAACCGTGGATGCAGCAGGCGGTGCAGCTGCGCTTCAGGAATGGCTGGGTGTCAAGGTACTGGTACCCCAACGCGGCTTGAAGAAGCAAATGGTCGGAATGGCATGCCAGAACGGCCGGGTGGCACTGGATGAGAAGTTCCGCCTGATCGAGCGGGATGAGGAACGCACTTCCGGCGCAGCCAGCAGCCTGGGGCAGAGCCTGGGCCTGGAGTCGCTTAGCCGGATTGAGGCTTTTGACAACTCGAATATCCAGGGAACCAACCCGGTATCCGCGATGGTTGTGTTTATAGACGGCAAGCCGGCGCGCAAGGAATACCGCAAATACAAGGTCCGCTCGGTACAGGGACCGGATGATTACGAAACGATGCGCGAGGTAATCCGCCGCCGCTATGAACGAGTGCTGAAGGAGAACCTGCCGCAGCCGGATCTGATTGTGGTCGATGGAGGGAAAGGGCAGATCTCCTCCGCCATTGACATTCTGCAGAATGAGCTGGGGCTGTACATCCCGGTCTGCGGTCTGGTGAAGGATGACAAGCACAGAACGGCGCAGCTGCTGGTCGGGGATTCCGCCGAACCGGTAAACCTGGCACGGGACAGCCAGGAGTTCTATCTGCTGCAGCGTATTCAGGATGAAGTTCACCGGTTTGCGATTACATTCCACCGCGAACAGCGCGCCAAATCGATGGTGACCTCCAAGCTGGATTCGATTCCGGGCATCGGCGAGAAGCGGCGCAAGCTGCTGTTGAAGCATTTCGGCTCCCTCAAAAAAATCAAGGAAGCCGCTATCGAGGACTTCCGCCCGTTGTCGATTGGCGACAAGCTGGCTGCACAGATTCTGGATGCCCTCAAGGATGAAGAACCGTCATTATAAAGTACTATAGTTTATGGCTTGATGCAGAAACGGCTGAGCTTTCCTTATCATAAGGAGGCTCAGCCGTTTTTTGTGTACTTTTTGAGTTAGACTAGTGGATTAACCGGTTCGGCCTGTTCCACTTTGCGCGGCGGATTGAACCGGTACACGATATAGCCCACGATGAACGGCAGCACGATGGTGACAATACCCGCGCTGATGTTCACGGATTCCTTCATGAAGATCAAGGTGGCGCCCATCAGGATGCTGTCAAACACCACATGGCTGAACATAACGGCGATAAAGCCGTAGCGCAGGAAAATGTAGCTGAACAGCAGGCCGATCACGGTCAGCTCAATCGGACGCGAGCTGATGGGATAGATCGGATACAGGGTATGTCCGAACGCCCAGACCAGTGTGGTGATCAGGGAGGCCAGGAAGGTGCTGCGAACGATTTTCTTGACCATACGGATACCGAACAGACGGTAGATGGCTTCCTCGGACAACCCGGCAAGCCAGGCCACAATAGGCAGCAGCCAGGCATATCTCATGTTGTATGGAGACTGGCTGGCGTCGGTGGTGGACCAGTTGTGCAGGGTGAATGACAGGATAATGAACATGATGGTCTGTACGCCAAGCAGGATAAAGGCCCAGACATAGCCGGCACGCATACTGTCCAGCACATACCGGCCATAACCCGGTTCTTTGGCGCGCGGCCAGGGATTCAGACCTTCTTCTTTACGCCACAGGCCGTTACCTCCCACCAGTGAGAAGTAGAGCATTAGAGACATTAGCAAACTGTAGAAAATATAGAAGATGAGCGTGATGAGGCCCGTTAGACGGCTCTGCAGGCTGTCTCCGCTGGCCTCCGGCAGCATGTTATAGGTGCTGACCAGCATGATTGTAAAATGGGCGGCGCTGAGGAAAATCCCCCGCTTGAACGAAGTATGCCCTCTGCGCAGAATGCTGTAGATCAAAGCCAGAATGCCCAGTGCCAGTGTGGGTATGCCATAGCCGAGCCCGGTCACCCAAGTGGCCATGGACGTTTGATCTTTGACATAGCTGATATGCCAGGCGGGAGCTGAGAATCCAGCCCGGAAATAAGATACCTGCTCCTGCTGGAATTTGAACCGGTATTGCAGCTGCGATTCTCCAACCTTGACGGAGCTGTCGGTATAGACCAGTCCATAATTGTCACTATCCGCCTGGATTTGCAGCTTGGAGGGATTGGCTCCCCAAGACTGAAGCCAGGGACGGGCGAGGTTCTCCTTCTGCTCAAGTGAAAGCTCCGGCTCACTGGCCGCGCTTTTGCTGGAAAGAGCGGTAGCAGAAGTTGTCTCTGTTCCCGTGCTGAAGCCGGAATGTTCGCCGCGCCCAAAGCCTACGACCTTGCCGGTATACATATTAAGATCCACTGACAAAATCGGGACGGCTTGGCCGGGAGCGTGCAGGACGGCATGAAAAACATCGAACGGATAACGCTGATCGAGCTTCTTCTTGGAATATTGATCCAAAAGTTTTTCCCGGGACATATAGCCGTAGAAAGAAGAGTCGGTCCGGTAGCTCACAGCCCACTCTTCTCCTGTGGACTCCGGATGGCCAAGCTGCTTGGCTGCGAATACGGCGGCTTGCTCACGGGCCTCCTTCTTGCTGATAGGGGTGGTGTCAGACTCACCTGTGCTCCCGTGGAGCTGGGGAGCGATCTGGAACAGAATGAACACGATGAGACCGATAATACCCGCAAGAATGAGTCTGGTAGTAAGGGGCCGCTGCTGTAGGGGCTGGCCGACGGAATTCATGTAACGCCTCCTTGTGATGATAATGATGCTGTTATTTTTCATTATAGTATTACTGGCAGGCCTTTTACAAAAAAATACTGTATTATCCTTTTACGTGAAGATAGCTGTACTTATGCTTGTTTTGTCCGTACGCCTTCATTCTTCTGCATTAACACAAGGTGGTAATACTTAGAGCCTGCAAGAATACAGCATACCGCAAAAGGCAGCCCCAATAGAGCAGTCCAGCCGAGTAACGCCCAGTCGGGATGCCAGCCGCTGCCATAAGATGCCGGGAACATATATGTATTGATCAGATTGCTCTGTAAAGGAACCGCAAAGGCAACGGGCAAAAACAGCAGGGAGAGTGCTCGTGACCTCATCAGATAATAGCTGATTTGCAGCAGGCCAAGTGCCAGTGTCAGGGCTAGTGTATAGACCAGAAATGAGAAGAACAGCCAGAACATATATTGGGTCATCTCGTGAAAACTGGACTTGCCTGCGGCGAGACCGGCCAGGAGGCCAACAACAGCTGAGACCCCCAACACCACATTCACACGCATCACTGTAACCCATACAGCGGCAATCCCTGACAGCAGCAGCCGCAGCCGGCGCTGAGGAAATCCCAGCCACCAGGGTAATTGCTTGCGTTCAAAGCTATTGCGCAGCAGCATCCAGAATGAACCGAACAATACCGGAAATATGAAAGGTAAACGGATTGCGGACTGCATCGCATTCAGATTGCCGGAGGTGAAATAAAACATCGCAACGGCAATAACGGGAGCGGCAAGCTTCAAGATGCGTACAGCCTGATGCTTCTCCATCTGTTGCAGACGGCTGGAGTCAAGCTTGTACAGGGTGACGAATGGTGATTGGCTCCTTGCCGAAAGGTGTCTATCCTTTTTCGGTTTACGGACGGTCTCTGCCTTTGAGGAGGCTGCCGCAGGGATGCTGCGTCCCCCCATTTGTCCAAGCCCATTCACCGCAATCCTGGGCATCAGAAAATAACAGGCCGGCCACCCGACAACGAGGAGTGCAGCTGTATAGAGGATGATATACGATGGTGCTGTATATTGCATGTCATAAATGCCCAGAGCCTGTGAGTTGAGAAGCCCTATAAGAATAAACGGAAGCATCCAGAGAATTGAATACGGGAGGAGGAGCACCCGCGCAACTCTCCCGGGACGCATGATGAGGCTCGCCAGCAGGCCGAACACAACGGCTATTGGCAGAAGAACAAAGATGAACATTAGGTATGCTGTAAGGGTATAGACTAGCTCTCCGGCGGGAAGCGGCGTATAACGTCCTGTAAAGGTTGAAAGGCAGTACAGGACAATCGCTTCTATATACAACAGGAGCGTAAGATTGAGGCTGTGTCTGAGCAGGCAGGCTCCTTTGGCATAGAGCAGGGTGAGCCGGCTGTGGGGAAAGGTAAGCACCCAATCCCTATTCCGCTGCCCTGGAAAGGAGGCCATATGAAGAAAGGAGATACCCATGCTCACGGTCCACAGCAGGAGGGCAACAGTTATGAACGGAGACCGCTGCGATGTGTTGAAGCCCGGGAGGTACATCCCGAGAAACAGCAGCAGAGGGAATAGGACCAGCACGGTCAGACTGCGCTGCTTCTTGCTGAATCTGGCTGGACGATAGCGGCTGTATTCCAGGCCGATTAGTGTTCTGAGCGCGCTCATGCGAACACTTCCCGGTATCTGGATTCCACTGATTTGCCGGAGCGGCGCAGAGTGTCAACATCCTCGATACCCTGGATTTTCCCTTCGCCCATCAGGATCAGCCGGTCGAACAATAGCTCCATCTCACGGATATCATGGGTTGCAATGAGAAAGGTCCGGGCGCCATCCGCCAGCTCGCTGACCACAGCCGAGGCGATGCGTTCTCTGGAAATCAGGTCAACGCCGGTAAACGGCTCATCCAGCATAATCAGCGGTGCCTTCCGCGACAGGCATGTCAGCAGCTGGAGACGTGCCTCTTCTCCCCGGGACATTGCGGAAATGAGGACCTCGGTTGAGACGGAGAGCTGGAGCAGCAGCTGTTCAGCTTTGTCTGCGTCCCAGTCCGGGTAGATGCCTTGGGCAAAACCAAGCCATTGCTCTACAGTCAGCCAGCCGGGGAGATTCGCGCGGTCAGGCAGCATAGACAGTACACCGAGCCGGTCAACTCCCGAAGGCTTGCCGAAAACCTGTGCAGAGCCTGAATCCGGCAGGGTCAGGCCGGCAAGAATACGCAGCAAAGACGATTTGCCTGCGCCATTCGGTCCGAGCAGGCCGGTAATGCTGCCTGTTGGGATCTGAAAGCTGATTCCGTCCAGTATCATTTTTTTCTTCACTGTTAGTCTTATATCCTTGCACTCCACCGCCACGGGTTCATCATAGGGTACGGAAAGCCTGTTATTGTCTGTCATTTGAATCCTCCTTATCGAAATTCAGCATTTGCTCTGCCGAGAGTCCGAGCGACTCCGCTATGATCTTGAACTCTAGGACGGCCTTGCGCATGATCGTCTTGCGTGCCTCTACAATGACCGCCTCCTCAAGGGTAACGAAGGTTCCCTGGCCGCGACGGGTGACGATTAGACCGATACGCTCAAGCTCCTGGTAGGTTCTGGCCGCAGTCGTCGGATTTACATTTCTTCCCGCGGCCAGCTCCCGAACAGAAGGCAGGCGCGAGCCGGGCGGGATGAGCCCGGTTACGATCCGTCCACGGATGGCGTCAACAAATTGCTCATAAATCGGGAGCGAAGGATTGATCTGGAATTGCTCCGGTAAAAGCTCATAGGATTGCTCCATCGGTTCCTTCCTCCAACCTTTGTTGTTATGTGTGTATGGATACATGCCATACACTTGATGGGTGAAGTGTACCATGTTACACCATACAATGGCAAGAGCAGGAATGATGGATGTAAAATGAACCTTTGTGAAGTTGGGTAATAACGATTATAATTTGTATGTTTATTACGTAAGTTGCGAAAGGATGAGATGTTTGGCTTCACCCATTCCAAAAATTACAAATTTCAGATTTCTGAAGCTGTCTCCGCCGCAGATTCTGGTGCTTGGCTTTGCTGCCGTCATTCTGACCGGGACCTTGCTTCTGATGCTTCCGATGTCGAGTACATCAGGAGTATCGCTCAAATTCATTGATGCATTGTTTACTGCAACCTCGGCTACCTGTGTCACCGGGCTTGTGGTGGTGGATACAGGTACGTACTTCACTGTGTTTGGACAAATTGTAATCATGCTGCTTATTCAAGTCGGGGGACTAGGGTTCATGACGATGGCGACCCTGTTCGCCCTGGTGCTGAAACGCAGAATCTCCCTGCGTGACCGGCTGATTCTTCAGGAAGCCATGAATCAGAGCTCTATGGAAGGCATTGTAAGGCTGATCCGCAAGGTGCTCATCTATTCACTCGTCATTGAAGCAGCGGCTGCAGCCATACTCTCACTGCGCTGGGCATTTGATATGCCGCTGGGGCGTGCCGTCTACTTTGGTATTTTTCATGCGGTTTCGATGTTCAACAATGCAGGGTTTGACATCTTTGGAGACTACCGAAGCTTGACCGGATATGTAAACGACCCTATTGTCAACTTCGTGGTCATGTTCCTGATTATATCCGGAGGCATTGGCTTCATCGTTATGTCAGATTTGGTGGAATTTCGGCACACGCGCAGGTTGTCTCTCCACAGCAAGGTGGTTCTGTCGATGACAGCGGCGCTGATTTTACTTGGAGCAGTTGTTATTTTTGTATTTGAATTCACCAATTCCCGGACCATGGGGCCGCTGAGCTTCGGGGGTAAAATCTGGGCTGCCTTCTTTCAATCCGTCACCCCGCGTACAGCGGGAGCGAATACATTGGACATTGGCAGTCTTCGTCAGGCCTCGCAATTTTTCATCGTCATCCTGATGTTCATCGGTGCTTCACCAGGCTCCACAGGCGGGGGCATCAAGACTACGACCTTCACCCTGATGATCGGTGCAGTAATCTCGATGCTGCGCGGCCGCGAGGATATTGTCTTGTTCCGCTACCGGCTTGCACAGGAACGTGTATTCAAGGCGCTGACGATTACGCTGCTGGCGCTGCTGCTGGTTGTGTCTGTGTCGATGATCCTGTCCACCACGGAGGATCGGGCGTTTCTTATGATACTGTTCGAGACTACTTCGGCTTTCGCTACAGTGGGCCTCAGCATGGGGCTAACTCCGGAGCTGAGCCAGTTCGGTAAAATCCTGATCAGTCTGACCATGTTCGCCGGACGGCTTGGGCTTCTAACACTGGCGTATGCAATTGGGCCGAAACAGGGTAAGCAATTATATAAATACCCGGAAGGCAAAATGATAATTGGATAAGGAGTTACGGATATTATGAAAGCACAGCAGTTTGTCATCATCGGTCTTGGCCGCTTCGGCTCAAGCCTTGCCCTGGAACTGATGGCCATGGGCTATGAAGTGCTCGGTATTGACCATTATGAGGAACGCGTAGAGGAAATGAGCGGCCAGCTGACCCATGCCGTCGTTGCGGATGCCACAGATGAGGGAATCATGCGCTCACTGGGTGTGCGTAACTTCGACTGCGGCATTGTGGCGATTGGCGATAACATGGAGCGGAGCATCCTGGCGGCGATTCTGCTGAAAGAACTGGGTGTGAAGCAAGTGGTGGCCAAGGCGATTTCGATCCTTCACGGACGGGCCTTGTCTAAGCTTGGCGTAGACCGGGTGATTTTTCCTGAACGGGATATGGGCATACGTGTCGCTCATCAGCTGACTACGCCCAACCTGCTGGACTATATCGAGCTCTCCAAGGATTACAAGGTGGTCGAGCTGACTGTTCCCGCCTGCATGGATGGTAAGAGCCTTTCTGAGCTCAATACGCGGGCCAAATACGGCTGCAGCATTATTGCCCTGAACCGGGAAGACGGTGTAATTGTCGCCCCGACAGCCCATGACCATGTGCATCAGGGGGATATTATGGTGGTTATCGGTTCCAATGCAAGCATCGTGGAGTTCGAGGACGAAGCGGTGAATGTGGAGTTGTGAGCAATCGCAGGTAATGTTACACGATAGAAACATAAACAAACGCCCGGATACGCATCCGGGCGTTTGTTTATGTTTGGAGCGAGGCAATGGTGATGAATATCCGTGAGTAGGCATCTTTGATATTGGCGGAATTTACTTTGTCATTGTGTAGTCCGTAGCCCCAAGATTGCATTTTTCCGCCAGCCTGATAATAGCCTGTGATATACATTCCTGACTGCATCTACATCAGGACTCGCTGTCAGGAGAAAATAAAGTTCTCTACTGAAAATAAAGTAATAGACTTGGCAAATATAAAAGTAGACTGGGAAAATAAAATATGGGACTGACGATGCTTCATTAAGCTCTAACGGGCAGAAGAGTGCGGTGGAACGGCTGTTTATTATTGCTTTCTTTTTTGCCAGAGTAACACATCCGCTTCACCTACAATATGATGAGTCTAGAAATCTAAAGAGGTGAGCCAATGGCAGTCGTGAAATCCAGGAAACAGGATATTGATATGTTGGCAAGGTTGCTTCGAGCTGAAGCTGAGACCGAAGGCGAAATGGGCATGCTCCTTGTTGGAAATGTTGGCATTAACCGAATAAGAGCGAATTGCTCCGATTTTACAGGAATCCGGACAATTCCACAAATGATCAACCAGCCGCATGCATTTGAAGCGTTACAACATGGTATGTACTATCAAAACGCAAGGGACAGGGAACGCCGTCTGGCGCAACGGGCTGCGAATGGGGAGCGGAATTGGCCAGGCGAATTCTCCCTATGGTATTTCCGTCCAGGATCGTTCGAAAATCCCGGACCATGTCCGCAAACTTGGTATGATCAGCCGTTCGTAGGACGATGGAAGAAGCACTGTTTTTATCAACCGACCGTGCAAGAATGTGAAAATATATATAATACGTAAACGAAAAGAGCTCATTAGGATCTCTTAACCTGACCTGTCACAGCCATATGTCGGTTGACAAGAACTTTATCTCATTAAGTGCCGCGTAAATCGCGGCTTCTTTGGGTTTAGTTGAATAAAGTTGTTGTCGGGTTAGAGATTGAACTAACGGAGAACTTTAGTTCAATGAAACAGCGACAGTCTTTGACGTTATTATCTCGTCCTTGGCTGTCGCTGTTTCATTTTCTAAGGTCAGTCTAAAACTATTTTTTCTGCTGACACTCGCAATTTTCCCCTTCTGAACTCAACTGCAGGCACAGCAAGGCATCGCTACTCCCGGCCCGGCAGGAACACGGCCTCAGTTACCTGTACGAGGCAGCGTGCAGCCGTGCTCAAGCTTCCGTTGCTTGGATAGATCAGACATGTCGTCCGCTGGGTCTGCTCCAGCTCCTTGATGTGCAGCGAGACCAGGCCTCCGCCGTTCAGCAGCTCGGAGCGCAGATAGGACTTCGGCAGCAGTGCCGCGGCTTTGATCGTCGGCAGCAGCCGGACAATCGCCTCGAAGGAGTCGATCTCCATACGCACATCGGGATCGGTACCGCTGCGCTGAAACAGCTCGTCGGTCATACGGCGGTACCAGGTACCCTTGGAGAAGAGGATCATCGGGAGCCGGGAGAGATCACTCATGGTCAGCTTCGCAGACAGCGCCAGCGGGTGATGCTCCGAGACAACCAGACGGAGCTGATCCTCGAACAGAGGGATGCAGCGCAGACCCGGCTCCTGAGTGGCGGAAGCGATAATTCCGAGATCGGACCTGCCTTCGCTGACCGAGGAGACGATCTCATGCGTCTTGCCGGTGATCAGCTTCAGCTCGGCTGCCGGATACTTCTCCATGTAGGCGTTCACCAGCGGCGGCAGTGTGGTCTGGAGTGTAGTGAGGCTGGCACCGAGTGTTACAAGCTGCGGCTCTCCTTCCTTGAACTTCGATAGCGCTTCCAGAAATTTGGAACGCTGCTGCCTTTGCTCCAGCGCATAGGTATAAGTAAGGCGCCCTACCTCCGTCAGCTCCAGCCGTTTACCGAACCGGTTGAAGAGTGCAACACCGAGCCGTTCCTCCAGCTTGGAGATTTTGCGGGAGAGGGCGGGCTGGGACAAATTAAGCTGGCGCGAAGCCCGGTTCAGGCTGGAATGCTCCACGACGGCAGCAAAAATATCCAGATCATCAAACATAAGCGCTCCTCCTAAAAGTTTTGTAAGCATAAACTTAGTTTTGTGAGCATGACTTCCTGAGTCTACTTCGTAAACCTAAACTTGGTGTCCGTAAATTCAGTCTTGATGGAAAGTGATAAATGACATATCCGTTATAAGGAAGTATCCTTTGCAAGCAAGGGATAGCAAGGCTTTTCCAGTAATTATCACGTTCTAAATGAGAATTATTATCACATTAAAAATATTCTTATGCGTTTATTGTATAACGATTAATAATTAGATTGCAATTCCCTTATAAGAGAAAAAGGAGTAACATGAAAAGTGACACAAGATATTCACATATTGTGAAACATACAGCAAAGTCCGGGAAAACAATGAATAGCGGTGAAAAAAGACATTTTACGGGCTTTCCGAATCCCGATGCCCCCTGTTTCAACTGTACTCCCGGCAGTGTATGCTCATTAATGAAAACGCTGTTTTATATCGGAAAGGGGACACTTTGCATGAGAGGATTTTATTCCAGAAAGATTCATTCCTTGCTTGGCGTTATCCCGCTCGGGTTCTTTTTCCTGGAGCACATGCTGACGAATTTCTCGGCAGTAGAGGGAGGCGCTTCCGGTTTCACGGACAGCGTGTTGTGGCTGAACAGCCTGCCGCTCGTCTTCTTCCTGGAATTGTTCGGCATATGGCTTCCGCTGCTGTACCACGGGGTCTACGGGCTGTATATTGCTTATCAGTCCAAGCCAAACCTGAACCGTTTCAATCTTGAACGGAACTGGCGGTATACGCTGCAGCGGATCAGCGGAGTGATCACCTTCATCTTCATTGTCTGGCATCTGTACGAAACACGGTTTCAGGTGGCGGTCGGCAATGTGGAGCACGAAGAGCTTGGCGGTGTTATGCATAACATCGTAACCCAGCCGCTGCTGCTGGCTGTGTATATTATCGGTATCCTGGCAGCCTGCTTCCACTTTTCGAACGGTCTCTGGTCGTTCCTGATCAGCTGGGGCATTACCGTGGGACCGCGTTCCCAAAGAGTATCTTCCGTAATCTGCCTGGGTCTTTTCGTGATTGTCAGCTTCATGTTCCTGTTCTCCCTGGTTACCTTCCGCGATGATGAGTTCCAGGCTACGGCTTCGGCTGTACAGTCGCTGCGTAGTCTGATTTAAGAAATATAGAAAGCGCGTCCATCTTTGGACGAACCTTAGGATGTAATATACAGGTAGAAATTCCGCATAACAATTAGGAGGGAACAATCATGGCATCAGCCGATATCATTATCGTGGGCGGAGGGCTTGCCGGCCTGATGGCTACCATCAAGGCGGCGGAATCCGGCGCGCATGTACATTTATTCTCCCTTGTTCCTGTCAAAAGATCGCACTCGGTCTGCGCGCAAGGCGGCATTAACGGTGCGGTGAATACCAAAGGCGAGGGCGACTCGCCCTGGGAGCATTTTGACGACACCGTATACGGCGGTGACTTTCTCGCCAATCAGCCTCCGGTCAAAGCCATGTGCGAAGCGGCACCAGGCATCATCCATCTGATGGACCGGATGGGCGTTATGTTCAACCGCACCCCGGAGGGGCTGCTTGACTTCCGCCGGTTCGGCGGCACGAAGCGGCATCGGACAGCCTTTGCGGGCGCGACGACCGGCCAGCAGCTGCTGTATGCACTGGATGAGCAGGTCCGGCGCTGGGAGGCCGAAGGCATGGTCACCAAAAGCGAGAACTGGGAATTCCTCTCGGTGATCCTGGATGACGAGCGGGTATGCCGAGGCATCAGTGCCCAGAATCTCAAGACGATGGAGATTCAGACCTTCCCGGCAGATGCGGTGATTCTGGCGAGCGGCGGTCCGGGGATTATTTTCGGCAAAACGACGAATTCGGTCATCAACACCGGAACGGCTGCCAGCGCAGTCTACCAGCAGGGTGTGCATTACGCCAACGGCGAATTCATTCAGATCCATCCGACCGCAATTCCCGGCGATGACAAGCTGCGGCTGATGTCCGAGTCGGCGCGCGGCGAAGGCGGACGCATCTGGACCTACAAGGACGGCAAGCCGTGGTACTTCCTGGAAGAGAAATATCCTTCTTACGGGAATCTGGTGCCGCGCGACATTGCTACCCGGGAGATTTTTAACGTATGTGTGGATCAGGGGCTTGGCATTAACGGTGAGAACATGGTGTACCTGGACCTCTCCCACAAAGACCCGAAGGAGCTGGATGTGAAGCTGGGCGGCATTATCGAAATCTATGAGAAATTCATGGGCGATGATCCCCGCAAAATCCCAATGAAAATCTTCCCGGCCGTACATTACTCCATGGGCGGCATGTGGGTCGATTATAACCAAATGACTAATATTCCCGGGCTGTTTGCTGCCGGGGAATGCGAATACCAATACCACGGCGCGAACCGGCTCGGCGCGAACTCGCTTGTATCTGCGATCTATGGCGGCATGGTTTCGGGGCCGAAGGCTGTTGAATATATTAAAGGGCTCAAGAAATCGGTACAGGACATTTCCTCTACCGTCTTTGACACCTTCCATAAGACGCAGACGGATAAATATGAGTCTCTGCTGGCGATGTCCGGCACAGAGAATGCCTACGTCATCCACAAGGAGCTTGGAGAATGGATGACCGCCAATATGACGGTCGTACGCGAGAACAAGAAGCTTGAATCGACCATCAGCAAAATCAAAGAGTTGAAAGAACGTTACCGGAGCATCAACATGAATGATACGTCACGCTGGAATAACCAGGGCGTAGCCTTCACCCGCCAGCTATGGAACATGCTGGAGCTGTCCGAGGCCATGACGCTCGGGGCCCTGCTGCGTAACGAGAGCCGTGGTGCGCACTATAAGCCGGAATTCCCGACACGCAATGATGAGGAGTTCCTGAAGACGACCAAAGCCAGCTGGACAGCAGAAGGTCCGCAAATCTCCTATGAAGCGGTAGATGTGTCACTGATCCCTCCACGGGTGCGTGATTACTCGAAGGATTGACCTGCGTGGAAGCAAGTTTTATACGAAGCGATTTCATAGTTGCAATGCTCACAAAACTTTTAGGAGGTAACAGATATGGCGGAAACGGCTGCAGCTCCCAAAAACGTAAAGTTTATCATTACCCGCCAGGATGAACCGGAAACGGCCCCGTATACGGAAGAGTTCGAGCTGGCGTACCGTCCGGGGATGAATGTAATCAGTGCTCTGATGGAAATTCAGCGTAATCCGGTCAATGCCAAGGGGGACAGCACGGTTCCGGTCTGCTGGGAATCCAACTGTCTGGAAGAAGTATGCGGAGCCTGCTCGATGGTAATCAACGGCAAGCCGCGCCAGGCCTGTGCTGCCCTGATCGATAATCTGGAGCAGCCCGTGCGTATCGAGCCGATGAAGACTTTCCCTGTGGTACGCGATCTGGTGATCGACCGCAGCCGGATGTTTAACGCGCTCAAGCGGGTTAAGGCATGGATTCCTATTGACGGCACCTACGATCTGGGCCCGGGCCCGCGTATGCCGGAGAAGAAGCGCCAGTGGGCCTATGAGCTGTCCAAGTGTATGACCTGCGGTGTCTGCCTGGAAGCCTGTCCGAATGTCAATGAGAAGACCAACTTCATCGGTCCGGCGGCCATTTCTCAGGTCCGTCTGTTCAACGCCCACCCTACGGGCGAGATGAACGCCGACGAGCGTCTGGATGCCCTGATGGAAGACGGAGGCATCGACGGCTGCGGTAACTCGCAGAACTGCGTACGGGCCTGCCCGAAAGGCATTCCGCTGACGACTTCGATTGCCGAGATCAACAAGCAGACTACCAAGCATATGTTCAAGCGCTGGCTGGGGGTATAAACAGCAGAACTACATTTGAATTTTCCAGAACCATCCCGGGGCGTGGGTTTCCAGCCAGGCCGGGATGGTTTTTTTTATCTGCTTTCGGCATTGCCCCATTAAATTGCTTGTTCAGCTCTGAAGTGAGAAGGCAGATTTGCGGTTATTTTGTATGAAGAGGCCGTGAATAGCCGCCATAGCCGGGAAACTCCACTCGTGCGCGCCGGATTTAATTTTGCAATGCCCTGTTTTGTTTAATATCGCCTTATGGTGATCCGTCGTTCCCGGGAGGTATGCTAAAGGAAGCTAGTCATCGCCAAAGCGGCGGGAAGAGAGGTGGAGCCAGAGCCGCAAGCGGGCGGATAACATCATGATGCCATTCTCACATTGTACAATGTCCAGTCTTCTTCCGGCCGGTCTGCAGCAGTGGCGAACTACGAATTGGAGGTTACCATGATCAAATCCGAACGCAAAAAAGGACAACGCTTTATCGTATGGTTGGGTGTGCTTGTATTGACGCTGGCGGTCAGCATCCCGTTGTCTCCTGCCTTGGTATCAGCTGCCTCTGCGTTTAGTCAAACGCCTGCTTCCGGCTACAGCAGCCAATCCGGAATCCAGCTTGAGGCCTCAAGCGAAGGCGGTCAGAACGTCGCATTCATTGATAATGGAGATTATATTGCATTTAACAATGTGGAATTCGGCAGCGGTGCGGCTTCCATCGATATAAGAGTCGCGAGCAATAACAACGGCGGAAATATCGAGGTGCGGCTGGACAGTGCCACCGGAACGCTGCTGGGAACGGTTGCCGTTCCGGGAACCGGGGGGTGGCAGTCGTGGCAGACCAAGTCCGCTCCGGTCAGTCCGGTAAGCGGAGTCCATACGCTTTATCTTAAATTCACCGGAGGCACCGGCAATTTGTTCAATGTACTCTGGTTCAAATTCAATGCGCCGTCCTCCGGAGGAGATGTTGTCGGCAAGCTGTTTGCAGGGTATCAAGGCTGGTTCAATGCGGCCGGAGACGGCTCTCCGAACGGCGGCTGGGTACACTGGTCCAAGAACAGCAGCGCACCTGCGGCGAACAGCAGCGTGAACTTTGAACTGTATCCTGATATTCGGGAATACTCCAAGCTGTACCAGACCAGCCTGGGAAGTCTTGGCAACGGATCTCCGGCCAAGCTGTTCTCCTCGTATGATCAGGAGACGGTCAACAAGCATTTTGAGTGGATGCAGACCTACAATATTGACGGGGCTGCACTACAGCGGTTCGGAGCTGATGAAAGTGACGCACCTAATGGCTGGAAGACGAACCGCGACAGTGTGGCGGTTAAGGTTAAAAGCGCGGCGGAAGCGTATAACCGCAAATTCTATGTCATGTACGACACTTCCGGTATGAATGCGGGCAACTGGGTGAACGCGATCAAGCACGATTGGACGGCAAACGTCGTGAATGCCATGCATCTGCCGTCTTCTCCGGCCTATGCGAAGCAGAACGGCAAGACGGTTGTATGTATCTGGGGCATCGGCTTTACGGACCGTCCGGGGACTGCAGCCGAATCCGCCGAGTTGATCAGCTGGTTCAAAAGTCAGGGGATCTATGTGATCGGCGGAGTGCCCACCTATTGGAGAACGGG
Source organism: Paenibacillus sp. P46E (assembly GCF_001909095.1). Taxonomy (NCBI): domain Bacteria; kingdom Bacillati; phylum Bacillota; class Bacilli; order Caryophanales; family Paenibacillaceae; genus Paenibacillus; species Paenibacillus sp. P46E. Next base: position 46,429 of record NZ_LVYZ01000003.1, on the reverse strand, counting down.
AAATAATGACTCTAAGTCCGGTTATCTGGACGTCTACAAATCACTGGATATGATTTCACCATGGTTTGTTGGACGCTTCGGCAATCTGGCGGAGGCTGACAGCTTCAAGACGAACCTGCTGCAGCCGGACTTTGCCATGACCGAGCAGAACGGCATCGCCTATCAGCCGGTGATCTTTCCGGGGTTCTCCTGGGCCAACATGACCGGAGGCCCGCAGAACCAGATTCCCCGTGCACACGGCGATTTCATGTGGAGGCAGGCCTATAATATCAAGAGCTCCGGCATCAGCACCGGTTATATTGCGATGTTCGACGAATACGACGAAGGAACAGCGATTGCCAAAGGGGCTGAGAACAGCTCAATGATTCCAGCCAACCAGTATTTTCTGGCCTTGAATGCAGATGGCACTGCGGTGTCTTCAGACTTTTACCTTCGTCTGACAGGGGATATCAACCGGCTGTTCAAAGGTCAGATTCCGCTGACGGTGAATCATCCTACCAGTCATCAGTAGGACTGATGTTATCTTTCGCAGCCTTCAGGGGGACACAGTCTCCCCGGAGGCTTTTTCAAAATAAAGAAATTATATGCTTGAATCCAAAAACCGCAGGAGGATCTTATAAACATGAGAAATCAAAGCATTCCGGCAGACTGCCATAAAACCACATCGATGAACCCTGTGATTACAAGTATTTATACCGCCGACCCTTCGGCGCATGTGTGGGAAGACGGCAGAGTGTACATTTATGCCTCCCATGATGTCGATCCGGCCAGAGGCTGTGACCTGATGGACAGATATCATGTGTTCTCGTCCGGGGATATGGTGAACTGGCGGGACGAGGGGGAGATTCTGGGCTCGGAGGATGTGAAATGGGGCAGACCCGAAGGCGGGTTCATGTGGGCGCCTGACTGCGCATGTAAGAACGGCACCTATTATTTCTATTATCCGCATCCCAGCGGCTCGGATTGGAACAGCACCTGGAAAATTGGTGTGGCAACAAGCCTGGAGCCGACCCGGGGATTCACCGATCAGGGTTATATTCAGGGACTCGGTGGTTTTGCCATGATTGATCCGGCTGTGTTTGTAGACGAAGACAACCGTGCTTATATGTATTACGGGGGCGGCGGGAAATGTGCAGCCGGGGAGTTAAACGAAGATATGATATCGGTCAAAGGCAGCATGAAGGAAATGGAGGGCCTGGAGGACTTTCATGAAGCGGCTTGGGTCTTCAAAAGAAACGGCGTGTACTATCTGACATATTCGGATAATCTGGAAGGCAACAACTGCATGCGGTATGCGACCAGTGATCAGCCGCTGGGCCCGTGGACATACCGGGGGATATTTCTGGAGCCTACCGGCTGTTCGACGACCCATGGCTCCGTGGCAGAATTTAAGGGCCAGTGGTATATGTTCTACCACAACCAGGAGCTGTCGGGAGAAGGAACGCTGCGGAGCGTGTGTATCGACGAGCTCTATTTCAATGAAGACGGAACGATCCGGACGGTAGTGCAGACCCGGGAAGGCGTGAAGCCGGTGGGGGAAGCTCCACTTCCGAATCCGGAGATGAAGAGTTATGATGCAGCGGACAGCGAGGCTGGCGGCGGTGCGTTTATTTCAGTAACGGAGGAGGGGCGAGCTGTTGCCGCTGGTATGTATGCCGCAGAAGCGTACTGCCGGTTCCATGCTGTAGATGGCGGTGCGAAGGGCGGACGGGCTGAGATCCGGCTTCAATATGCTGCGGCAGAGCCGCTTGCCAAGCTGCGGCTTATGGTGAACGGCAAGGACTACTCGCTGATCAATGCGCCTTCAACCGGCGGGAAAACGGCATTTACAGGCTGCACCGGCCTTACTGTACATTTGGAGCCGGGAAGCGGCAATTTCATTACCTGGACAGGCGGCAACGGGGATATCCGTATCAGCGGGATGACCGTCAGTCCGCTGGATTAAAGGCGTCTATGGATTTAGTACAGGAAGTTTAGGGGTACAGGCTTGGAACCGGTGAAGCGAACAGCGGCTGGAGATCCAAGCCTTTTTGCGCTGCTGCGAAATCATAAATACCCGTGAGGAGAAGCGGCTAAGCTGCGGCGCTCTCTTCACGGGTTATATGATAGACATTATTAAGGCTTATGTGGGCTTCGCATAGAACGGCTAGCGTCCCTCCATCCAGGAATACCGGGGCTGCCACCCCAGGGTTTCCTTCGCCAGCCGGTTGCTGACGACAGCTTCCCGGCCTTCGAACCGGCTGCGGCGGTCGTGCACTTCAGGGTAAAACTCATTCAGCAGACGCTCCGTAGGCCAGTTGCTCAGCGTATCATCCGCTGTAATATTGAGATTCTCAGCTGCACCGTCTCCATGCTTCAGTGCCGCAAGGCAGGCATCCGCGGCATCCCGGATGTCGATATAGCTCCATAACGTTTTTTTGAATCTTTCGGGCTGCTCAGGCTGGATATGGGCGTATTCAGCTTCGGTCATCACCGTAGAGAACCGCAGGGAGATAGCCTTCATTTCGCCTCTGCGGTTGAACATGGCGGCAGCAGCTTCATTGACGACCTTGGACAAGCCGTAGCATTCGCGGGGCTGCTGCGGATGCTGCTCATCCACCGGCACATACTCCGGGGAAAAGGGCAGCGGCGCCCAGGCGAAGCCGTAGGAGGATTCGCTGGAGCCCAGCACGACCCTGTGGATGCCAAGCAGTCCGGCAGCTTCCAGAACGTTATAGCCGGAGAGGACGTTATTGGCGAAAATATGGGCCGGCGGATAGAGTAGCGGCGCCGGAATGGCGGCCAGGTGCACAATGGCATCGGCACCCTGCAGCGCACCCGCCAGCTGGCCCAGATCGCTGAGGCCGACCACCAGCTGTCGGCACTTCAGCTCCCCGGACTTATGCTGATCAAGTGAGATAACGCCGTATCCGGCCAGCTGAAGTGCCTGGATGACGGCCGAGCCAAGCTTGCCGCTGCCACCTGTTACGGCTATGGTTTCCATAAGCGGTACCTCCTGTAGAGTGGGATATGCTTCTTAACTCAGGGCCGGATCAGGGTTCCGTCCGCCTTGCGGTCCAGAGGATAGGGATGATAATAGGCCACAGGCTTCCAGCCAGCGCCAAGCAGCCCCTTCGCCTTCACCTCATCGAGCTCTATGCCGAGCCCCGGCTTCTCCGAAGGATATAAATATCCGCCTGTGCGCCGGATATGTCCGGGGAAGGCTTCCAGCTCCTCTTCCCGGAAATGATTGATTTCCTGGATGCCGAAGTTCCAGGCGACCAGGTCCAGGTGAACGGCTGCAGCCTGGTTCACAGGGTCGTTCTCTCCGCCTTCCTGCCAGGCTGTCCGCACGCCGAAGGCTTCGCAGACGGCAGCGATTTTGCGGCAGGCGCTGATTCCTCCCGCCTTGGACACTCTCACGCGCAGGAAATCAATCAGCCGCTCCTGAACCAGCGGCAGCCATTCCTGCGGGTTCGTGAACAGCTCGCCGACTGCCTGGGGGGTTGATGTCCGGGCACGCAGCTGGCGGTACCAGCCGAGCTGCTCCGGCGGCAGGGCATCCTCCAGATAGAACAGCGCATACGGCTCCAGCGACTTCGCCAGCTGGATCGCCGCAATCGGCGACAGATGCTCATGCACATCATGCGTAAAGCCGATAGTGCTGCCGAATTCAGCCCGGAGTTGCTCGAACATGGCGGGCACAGCCTGCAGATAAGCTTGTTCATCAAAGGCCCTGTCCTGAATCCAGGACGGCTCCGGCAGGCGGCTCTGCCCGCCTTGCAGGAAGCCGCCGCCGCCGTAGCCTCCGAGCTGGCAGCGGATGACCGAGTAGCCTTCTTCCAGATAACGTGCGACATCCTCCTTCAATTCGGCCACTGAATTCCCCGTGGCATGCCCGTAGCAGGGAACTGCGGACCTGACCGCCCCGCCGAGCAGCCGGTATACGGGCATTCCGGCCTCCTTGCCGAGAATATCCCACAGCGCCATGTCAATACCGCTGATCGCCGTCTGCGTAACCGAGCCGTTCCGCCAATAGGCGCTGTGCTGCATGGTCTGCCACAGCTCCTCAATATAGGCGGTATCCCGTCCGATCAGCAGCGGGGCGAACAGCTGCTCAATGACCTGCACGACCGCTTCCGGGTTATACAGATCGGAAGCGGAGCCAAGGCCGTACAGCCCATCACAGTCTGTAATGACCTGAACGATGGTCCAGCTTCCGTCCGCTCTTGTGCGGATGCAGCGGATGGCTTTGATTTTGGCCATGCGGATCACCTTCCTTTCTAGCGGACAGTCCCGGGAATCCCTACAGTTACAATCTTGAAGCCCTGTACAGCAAGAGCAGAGCCTATTGGAGCATCGGCGGCTTCTTCCAGAATGGTAGTCTCATAAGGTGCAGCTTCCGTGTGCAGCTTGAGCTCGGTGTCCTCTGCCGCGAGATTGTACCAGCGGGCAACCGCATCCCCGCTGCTCTCGGCGATCTTGAGGCTGGAGAAGGCGAGCCGCTCCCCTGACCACTCGAGCCACCCCGCATCCGGCGGCAGTTCTCCGGTATGCAGCTGCGCAGCCGATGTAAATGCCGGGACGGGGAAGGCGTAAGCCTCACGGTAGGCTTCGTAGCGGTCATCCGCGCCGCCATGGGGAATGATCATCCATTCGGCTTCACAAGGGCCAAGGCACTGGGCCTCCGGTGTCGGGAACACCCCCCAATCTCCCAGCTCTCCCACAGAACGGAGCAGCGTAACGGCAATCGTGCCCTGTCCGTCCTGAAGTACCTCGTATTCATTCAGCCCCTTGCCGGATATCACCAGCCCCCGGTCCGGACCGTGCACATCCACAAACGTCTGCATGTGGTGGCAATAGCTGGGATTCTTCCACTCCGGCGCCGGAACCGTCTGCCGCTCAGCCACCTCGAAGATCGAATCGGCGTAATGCACCGCAGTGTCGATACCGGCGGGGAACAGTGCACGCAGCCGGTGGTCACAGGCCTGATTATCGAAGGAGGCCGTCACCTTCACACCGGCGCCTGAGCGCTCCAGGCTGACCCGGGTTGCGATGCGGAGCGGTACAGTGCTGGCGGAACGTCCGGCCTGACGTTCGTTGAAGAGCACCATTGTACGTACTTCCTCCGCAAGCTGTCCGTCCGCCGCTGCCGGGATTTCCAGGTGATGCACAATCTCTATCGTGGCCCGCCATGGCGTATCCTCCACGAGCGTGATTTCCGCAGGAAGCCCTGCTGTGGTAATGGGAGTTTCTCCAAGCGGCTGGTAGAAAATATACTCATTGCCGATATCCCCGGCATCCTCGTATACTCCCAGGCCTGCATAGGTCATGCCGGTCTTCTTGTCGAGAAGCGTCAGGCTTCCGTTCTGCTCCACAGTTACCCGCATGAAGTCGTTCTCCAGCGTATGGGGGGATACGGCCAAGGAAAGGCTGCGGCCTTCATCCCCAGTCACCGCTGTTAGAGCTTCAACAGGATCTTCACCGGTATCAGGAATCCAGGCGAAGGAGCGGTAGCCTATTCCGGGCAGTCCGCGCGCTTCGAAGGTAATCCGCAGCGCCCGCGCCATATAGGGCTGTCTGAATTTGTCGTCCGGCAGATCGTAACCGAAGCGTACGCCGAGATCGGTGATCTCCGCATCGAGCGCTGTGCCCTGCGCATCAATAAGCCTTCCCGCGGCATGAGAACGCCGCTCCACCTCGCCGGCGATTTCGACCGGATTCTCGCTTTGCTTGAAATAGCGGCGGCTCCACTCCAGCTCCAGTGTCACCACCCGGGATTCACCGTAGCCGCTGGTATTGAACACGGTGAACGGCACTGCATCCGCCCCATAGGCCGAGAAGCTGGAGGTATTGATGCGCGAGCTGATGAAATCTGCACTCGACCGGGCCAGATTTCGTCCGACCTCCATGCTCTTGGCGAACCGGGTTTCCATTTCGCGGTACACTTCATCTACGCTGCAGCCGCAGATGCTGTCATGCGGGTGGTTCTGCATCAGCGTCTTCCAGGCATAGCGGAAGAGCGCATGCGGATAAGGCGAACCCAGCGTATGCGCCAGGGCGGCCAGCGGCTCAGCGGTCTTCTCCAGCAGCGTCTGCGCCTGCTGGTTCAGCTGTTTGATCCACACGCGTGCCGAAGCTGTGTTGACGAGCGAATACCAGCCGTCCGTGCGCTGGCCGCGCAATTCGCCGCGGATGCGGGTCAATTCCCCGGGCAGCTCAGCGCGTAGGCTGCGGATGTAGCTGTCATAGTCCGAGTGCAGGAACTCGGTATCCGGATACAGTTCCCGGGCGGTGCGCAGCGCTGCGGACAGGTTCTGCTGAACGGGCTGGTGATCGCAGCCGTTCAGCAGCAGCAGATGCGGTGTGGACGCATAGCGCGTTGCCTGCTCCAGCCGCTGATCCCAGTAGATCCTGGCTTCTGCGGGATCCTCCGGGATCTCCATGCCGTTGTTATACCAGTTGGCAAAGAGGATGCCAAGCACCTCAGAGCCGTCCGGCGACTCCCAAATGAGCTCCGAGAATGGAGACTCCAGGTGTCCGCTGTCCAAGGCCTGATTATTGAACCCGGTTGCCTTCACGCCCCGGCCGAACACGGCAGTCCCGATTCCGGCCTGGCGGAGGATCTGCGCCGCCTGTCCCATGTTGCCGAAGGAGTCAGGGAAATACCCGAGCCGGGAGACCGTGCCAATCTCCTGCGCATCGCGCAGGCCAATCTGCAGGTTGCGGATATTGGCCTCACTGCTGGTCAGGAATTCGTCCTGCAGCACATACCAGGGGCCGGCGGCCAGCTTGCCTTCGCGGCTGAGCTGCAGCAGCAGTTCTTTTTTCTCGGGATGAACCTGCAGGTAGTCTTCGAATACGATCGTTTGCCCGTCAAGGTAGAAGCTGCGGAATTCCGGATCACGCTCGAAGGTGTCCAGCAGTGTGTTCATCGTTTCGATCAGCCGGACATGATGGGCTTCATAAGGCATATACCATTCCCGGTCCCAATGTGTGTGCGAAACGACATGAACCGTTTGTTTTGCTTTCATGGAGGAGCCTCTTTTCCTTGGGGTTTCGAATATACATCCTTCATTGTAGAAAGGCGGGGGAGGGCCAACAAGGAGACGATCGCAAACTTTAACGGGAATTATTGGCTTATCACGCCGGACCGCTTGTTCCCTCCTGTGCATGGAGGATAAAATAAAGGCACCGGCTTCCGCCGGGTGCCTATGATATAACCGAATGAAATATACAGCATGGGACGGTGGCGTAATTGCTGGCACTTATCGTGGATGATGAATTGGAGATCAGGGAGGGGCTGCGCGCGGGTTTTCCCTGGTCAGCCTACGGAATTGAAAGCGTTTTAACTGCTGATGACGGCGATACGGCACTGGAGCTGGCACTGGCCCGGAGGCCGGATCTGATCGTGACCGATATCCGCATGAAGCGCATGTCGGGGCTTGCGCTGATCGGGGCGCTCGGCCGGGAACGGCCGGACGGCTGGAAGGCTATTATGATCAGCGGCTATGACGATTTCGGCATGGTCCGGGAGGCAATGAAGCTTGGAGCGATGGATTATATTCTGAAGCCGATTAACACAGCTGAGCTGGGGGAAGTGCTGGGACGCGCGATTTCACAGCTGGAGCAGGAGCGGACCGACCGGAAGAACCGGCAGCTGCTCAATGACCAGGTACACAGTGCACTGCCCAAAATCCGCGGCGAGCTGCTGCGGGAAATTCTGGAGCACGACTATGACCCCTACCGGGAAACACGGATTTTTCACCGGCTGCGGACTCTGCAGGCCGACTGGATAGCCAGCGGACCTTCCGTGGTTCTGCTGTTTGAAGCCGATGATCTGAAATCGGTGGAGAACCGGGAAGGCCTCCGCCGGGAAAAAGAACTAATTCTGTTCGGCATCGGCAATGTGGTGAAGCAGACGCTCGAGGAGGATTACCCCGAGCCCTTCATCCTATACGAGGATTCGAAACAGCGTTGGGTCGCCGTGCTAAGATGCGCCATGGAAAAGGGCACGGAACGGATCGAAAAGCTGGGGAATCTGTGTATCGAACGCATCCATGCCTTTGTGAAGGTAAAAGCTAGCGCTGCACTGTGCACCGTTCCCGGGGCGATTTCTGAACTGCATGCCAGATATGCCGAAGCGGAAGAGATTCTGGAGCAGAAGGCGATATATGGAGGGCAGCGCCTCTTAACCAGCCGCGGCTGGGAGCTGGAGTCTGAGCTGGAGAATCCGCCGATTACGAATCCCGATGAAGTGCTGGATCTCATCCGTTACGGTACCGAGGCTGACATCCAGGCCGCAATGAACCGGTTCTACGAACTGGTCCAGTCCTGGTCACTCTGCCAGATCAAGGATATCCAGCAGCATATTTTCGAGTGGCTGCTAGGCATCTTCAAGAAGGCAGCCCAGCTGGGCTGGAGTGAGCAGGGCTGGCAGCGCAATCCGATGATTCTCTGGGACCGGCTGGAGCGCTATGATACGCTGGAATCGCTGCGCGGACAAGCGGAGCTCTGCCTGCTGGAGATGGCGCGCGATTTTGCCGAGCTGGCCTCTTCACCCGGACAAATCATTCAGGAGGCGGAGAAGTATATTCTGCAGCATTATGCAGCTAACCTTACCCTGCAAAGCGTGGCCTCGGAGGTGCATGTAACGCCGGTGTGGCTCAGCAAGCTGTTTAAGAAGGAAAAGCACCAGACCTTCCTGGAGTATCTGACCGAGGTGCGGATGGAAAAGGCCAAAAGAATGCTCGCTGAAGTGAAATATAAGATTTACCAGATTTCCTCCCTCGTAGGCTACAAGGACCCTGTTCATTTCACCAAGCTGTTCAAAAAACAGACAGGATGCACACCGAAGGAGTTCCGTAAGCTGCAGGGTATATTCGATGAGTAAGGCACGGATTGCGCTGGGCTCGCTCCGGAACAAGGTTATTCTGATATTTTTTGCTATTCTGATCGTTCCGTTTCTCTTGTTTGCCTATTACACGCATGTCAAGGCGATAGAGGGGATCTCCAACGCCAATACTTTGGTTTCCCACAGCTTTCTGATTCAGGCGCGCAAAAGCTTCGAGGTGTACCTGTCGCAGCTGAACAGTCAGATGAATGATTTGATCGGGAACAAGCAGCTGCAGGATCTGCTGAAGACTACACCGGAGGGCTGGGAGGATGAAGAGCTGTTTACGGTCAACATGCTGACGCTGCTGAATAATCAGGCGCTTGCGATCGACGCCTTCCGGGTGCATGTCTATCCAATCGACCCCGCCGCTTATACAGACTATATGAATACGATTGGAGAGCCGGGTCTTGAAGGCAGGGAGGAATGGTTTCAGAAGGCCCGTTCTTCGATCAGTCCGGCCTGGCATTTGTCGATGCCAAGCAGCGGACGTTATGCCAAGCCGCTTCTAACCTATACCAAGCGGTTCACAGGCCTGTATGACCGCCAGCCGCGGGGCATCATTGCCGCAGATGTATCAGAGGACCAGCTTGCGCGCTATATCTCCCCGTCGGGGAATATCGCAGGACAAAAGCTGCTGCTCCTGGATGACGACGGGAGCGTCCTGTACGATTCATCTGCCAATGAATGGACGGGACGGCCGGAAATGGCGGGGCGCTTCCACAATCTTACGAATGGCCCGGAGATGTCACGGACGATTGGCATCGGGGGCCAGAAGTATCTGGCCTCCAGCCTGAAGCTGGACAGCCGCCCCTGGTATCTGGTCAGCCTGTCGCCGTTAAGTGAATTAACCGGAACGATCGACGAGATCAACCGGGTGATGCTGATTTTCCTGGTGCTCTATCTGCTGTGCAGCATAGGTGTGGTCATTTATTTCACGGTTCATTTCACCCAGCCTGTCGTCCGGCTCGTCCAGCTGATGCGCAAGGCGGAGAAGGGGTATTTCCGCCACCACTCCGTGTGGTCGAAGCGCAATGACGAGGTGGGCTGGCTGTACCGCGGTTATGCCAGTCTGACGACCCAGATCGAAACTCTGATTGAAGAAGCCTCACGCTCGGAATGGAAGAAAAAAGAACTGGAATTCCAGGTGCTGAGCCACCAGATTAATCCCCATTTCCTTTACAATACGCTGGAATCCATCCGCTGGAAGGCGGAGACACACGGCCGGAGCGATATCAGTGAGATGGTGGCCGCACTTGGCAATCTGCTGCGGCTCAGCCTGAACCAGGGCAAGGAAATTACGACGCTGCGGCGTGAGATTGAGCAGCTTCAGGCCTATGTGCAAATTGAGCAGGCCCGGATGGGCCAGACCATCCGGATCTTGTACGCCATCGAGCCTGAGCTGCAGGCGCTGCCGTTCATGCGGCTGCTGCTGCAGCCGCTCGTGGAGAATGCCATCCAGCATAGCATCCACGACAATTTCGAGCAGGGTAAAATTCTGGTATCTGCCCGCCGCGAGAATGAGGATATTGTCCTCGATATCATCGACAACGGCAAGGGCATCCCGCCGGAGACCCTGGACAAGCTGAACCGGGATACCCAGGAGGAACCCAGCCAGTCCACCGGCAGCAAGGGGGTTGGCCTGAGGAATGTCAACGAACGTCTGCGGCTGTATTTCGGGGACGCCTACCGGCTTCAGATCGAGTCTGATCCCTCTTACGGCACGAAGATCACACTGCGCCATCCGGTGATGAATAAGGAGGAATCCGGTCCGGATGGCGTGGGCACGCCTGCGGCTGGGGCTGCCCGGTAACGCCCGCATCCCTTCACCTGAACCGTTATGTCAACTGCCGTCCGCATGCCGGACGGCTTTGTTGCTGTATGAGGGGCTGGGTGAAAGCATGCCGGGGATAAGCCAATTTTAGACCAGAAAAGAACAAGATAGGCTCATGGTCTTCCCCCTGAGTGCAGCGGTATCATTAAGACATCACCTAAACAGAAAGGTACATGCTAATGAAAACGATAACCGCGACTTCAAGCGTGAAGCCCGGCCGCACCGCTGTCCGCAGGAAATCAGGCGTGCTGAAGGATCTATACCGGAACCGGTCACTGCTGGTGATGTTTCTGCCGTTTGCCGTCCTGCTGCTGCTGTTCAATTACCTGCCGATGGCCGGGCTGGTCATTGCCTTCAAGGATTTTGATTTCAGCAAAGGGATTTTCGGAAGCTCGTGGATGAACCCGCTGCTCAGCAATTTTGAATACCTGTTCTCTTCCGATGCCGCTTTCCGGGCGATGCGCAACACCGTGCTGCTCAATATTCTTTTCATCACAGTCGGATTGGTATTTGAAGTGGGGTTCGCGCTGCTCCTGAATGAGATCCGCCACAAATTTTTCAAAAGGGTTACGCAGTCGATTACCTTTCTGCCCTTCTTCATCTCCTGGATCGTTGTCGGCGTATTCTCCTACAATCTGCTGAACTATGAAAGCGGGTCCATCAACCGGCTGATTGAATGGATGGGCTTCTCCGGGATTGACTTCTACAGCACCTCCGGACTCTGGCCGCTGATCCTGACGATTGCCATCCGCTGGAAGGTTACAGGCTATGGGACGATCATTTATCTGGCAGCGCTGACCTCCATTGACCAATCCTATTATGAGGCGGCCGCCATTGACGGCGCTTCCCGCTGGCAGCAGATCCGGCATATCAGTCTTCCGATGCTGCGGCCGACGGTGATCATACTGACGCTGCTGGCGGTAGGGCGGATCATGAATGCGGACTTCGGAATGTTCTACGCAATGGTGGGCGACGCTTCGCTGCTGTTCCCGACTACCGACGTTATCGACACCTTCGTATACCGCAGCCTGCGCAAGACCGGCGACATCGGCATGGCCTCGGCCGCAGGGTTCCTGCAGTCGGCGGTAGCCTTCGTGCTGGTGCTCAGCAGTAACTATGCCGCCCGTAAAATTGATAAGGATTCTGCCATTTTCTAATCGGCCAAGGAGGTTCTTCCGGCATGACAGCCCAAAAATTCTCAATCAGTCAGCTGATTCTCATGCTTATTGTAGGCGTGTTCAGCCTGACCTGCCTGTATCCGTTCATCATGGTTATCTCAGGCTCACTCAGCAATGAGCAGGACATCGCCGCTTACGGCTATACCCTTTTGCCCAAGCATGTCACCTTCGATTCCTACCGCATTCTGCTGCTGGGTTCTCACCGGATTGTAGACGCTTATGGAGTCAGTATCCTGGTCACAAGCGTGGGTACGGTATTATCGCTGCTGCTCACGGCAATGGCTGCCTATTCGTTATCAAGAAGATCTTTTAAATTCCGCGGGGTGCTGTCGGTATACGTCATTATCACCATGCTGTTTAGCGGAGGGCTGGTTCCCTGGTACATCATCTGTGTGCGGTACCTGGATCTTAAGGATACCCTGTGGGCACTGATCCTGCCTTCACTCGCAAATGCGTTCAATCTGTTCCTCATCCGCAACTTCATGCACTCCATTCCCGAGGAGATCCACGAATCCGCCAAAATCGACGGAGCCGGCGAATTCCGCATCTTCTACCGGCTGATTGCTCCGCTGGCGCTGCCCGTGCTGGCCACAGTAGGGCTGTTCATGGCTCTTGGCTATTGGAATGACTGGTTCCTCGGGCTGATGTTCGTCGATAAGCAGGAGCTTCAGCCGCTGCAGCTGCTGCTGCGCACACTGATCTCGAACGTCGATTTTCTGCGAAGCTCAGGCAATGCAGCCGCAATGCAGCGAATTTCGGCACAGATCCCGTCGGAGTCTATGAAGATGGCGCTCACCGTCGTCACCATCGGCCCTATCGTTTTCCTGTATCCGTTCTTACAGCGTTATTTTGTCAAAGGCCTGATTGTAGGCGCTGTTAAAGGCTGAGTTACCCGTCTACCGGCTTTACCGGCTCCGGCCGCGAAAGGTATATACATTAATCAGCAAGGGGAGAGGTTCTACATGCGAAAAAGGAAATCGGGGTTATTCCTGCTTACCGCCATTTTGCTGCTCAGCTTCACATTATCGGCCTGCGGAGGAGGCGGCAACAATTCCGGAAATGCATCTGACGGCGGCACCAGCGGCAATACCAGCGGCGACAAAAGCAATGACACCAAAGCCAGTGAACCGGAAGTGACGCTCAAATTCTACTTCGGAGGCGATAAAAAAGCGGCCACAGACGAGGTCTGGAGCAAAATCAGTGAATATGTCAAAGGTAAGGGACTGAATGTGAAGTTCGACATTAACACGATTCCATTCGGCGATTTCAAAGACAAAATGCTGGTTATGGCGGCTTCCGGCGACAGCTGGGACATGAACTTTGACGGCGACTGGCTGTCCTACAAGCAAATGGCGGCTAAGGGCTCCTATATGGCGCTTAACGATCTGCTGCCTAAATATGCCCCGAACCTGTACAAAAAATATGAAGAACAGGGCACTTTGTCTGCTGCAACGGTAAACGGTGATATCGTAGGCTTGCCGTGGACCATGAAGATGAATGAACGTAAATTCGCCGGTTGGCGCTCCGATCTTGCCGAGAAGGCCGGCATCCAGATTGCACCGAATTCCGTGAAGACGGTCGAGGATGTCGACAAGCTGCTCCGTGAGTTCAAAAAAGCCTATCCGAACGACAAGCTGTCCCGCACCACGCCGCTGTCGATGTATATGATCCGCGACGAATGGGTGGACCTCAATTTCCATGGTCTCGGCTTCTATCTGAGCGATCCGAAGGTAACCGTTCAGCCGGTGGAGCAGCAGCCGTTCTATCTGGAATCCGCCAAGCTCTCCAAAACCTGGTATGACGACAATCTGATCAACCGGGATGCCATGATCGACAAGGAAGGCGAGGAGGTACAGTGGAGAAACGGCAAGAAGTTCTTTACAGTCACTTCACATGAATGGGCTTACGCTGATCCCGGTTTCGTAGATCCTTCCTACAAACAGGAAATGTCACTGCTCTATCCGGACAAAAAATACGTCAACCGCACCGCGCTGGCCAACGTACTGGCGATCAACCGGAACTCTGAGCATCCCGATCTTGTACTCCGCTTCCTGGATATGGTTGAAACCGACAAGACGCTGTATGACCTGCTGCAATACGGAATTGAAGGCAAAACCTACAAACTTGAAGGCGATATGGCGGTCTATCCGGAAGGCATGGAGTCTTCCACCAGCAATTATATGGAATGGGGAGGACAATGGGCTTTCTGGAAGCCGCAATTCATGCGTCCGACACAAACCTACGGCGCAGGCTTCTGGGAAAGTGAAGCCGCGTTTGCCAGCGAGCCGAATAACGTCAACTCTCCTGTGGATGGCCTCTTCATCGCGGAAGACAACGTGAAGAACGAAGTTGCCAAACGCGACCAGGCTTCCGATGAATTCAGCCGTCCGATTGAATTCGGCGTGGTCAAGAATGTCGAGAAATCCGTCAGCGATTACATCGAAATGCAGAAGAAGAACGGGCTGGATAAGCTGCTCGCCGAAACGCAAAAACAGGTCGATACTTATCTTACAACCCAACAATAGAGCAATAGGACAACAAGCTGGAGGTACGGTTGGTTTGCTGAACGAAGAGCGCCCATAAGCGAATTACGCCCATGGGCGCTTTTTGTTGAACTTATATTCAATTGGATGGAGGTAAGAGAACAGATGGGACAACGATGGACGACAAGGCTTCGGCGTGTGACTTCTTCTCTGCTGACGATGGCGCTTGTGACTGCGGGCTTGTATGCGCCTGCTGCTTCGGCGGAAGTAATGGATTCTGCAGGCATAACTGTCATGCTGGGAGAGACACCCGTAATGAGCGGCATCACCCCCCGGGCAGGCGATAATCCGGCGGGTCTGCGGACGGGCACGCTGGAGGGCAAAACCTACTGGGAGACGAACAAGGCCGAGGACGGCCCGCAGACTGTATATTTCTATATGGATGCGGATGACCAGTACCTGCATGAGAACAGGGATTTCAATGTATCGGTTACGATGGAATACTACGATGAAGGCAACGGTTCGGCAGTGCTGCAGTATGACAGCGAATCGAATGCCTTCAAGGATGCGCCGCTCTTCACGTATACGGACACCCATACCTGGAAAACGCATACGTTTGAGCTGAGTGACGCCTGGTTCGGCAACCGCACGAATGGCGCAGACTTCCGCCTCGGCATTGAGGGCGGCGGAGTAAATGCTGCGGCTAACAGGGATCTTAAGCTGGCTTCTGTCAGCATAAGCAAAAGTCTGAAACTGCTCCCATCGGATGAGGCAGGCATTGTGCTCGGCGCTGCCCCGGTATCCCAGGGTATCACTGCAAGGGGAGGAGATTATGAACCGGGCGTTCTGACAGGTACACTGGACGGCAGGGGATACTGGTCAACGAACCGGGCCGCCCCTGACGGCGGAACACTGTATCTGTACATGAATGTTGCAGACGATTATCTGTACGATAATACGGATCAGGATGTCTATCTTACGGTGGATTACTATGACGAAGGCAGCGGCAGCGTGGTGCTGCAGTATGATGCCGCCTCCGCACCGTTCAAGGATGCCGCTCTGTTCACCTATACGGATACGAAGCAATGGCTCAGCCATACGTATAAGCTCAGCGATGCGAGATTTGCTGACCGCACAAACGGCTCCGACTTCCGGATCGGCATCAGCGGGGCAGGTGCGCCGGATAACAATCCGGATCTTAAGGTAGCGAGGGTCAGTGTGAAGAAATCGCCGCGGATCACAGCACCTTCACAGACGGGTGTCGTGCAGACGGTATACGGGACAGAGGATATTGTTATCGCCAATATTAACGTGAAGGATTACGGGGCTAAAGGTGACGGGGCAACCGATGATACGGCTGCTGTTCAGAACGCGCTTGATGCGGCTTCGGTCCTGGGCGGGGGCGTAGTCTTCGCGCCAGAGGGAACCTACCGGCTGAACGGGCACCTCGTGATTCCCACCGGGGTTACACTCCGCGGCGACCGGCCTGATCCATCGGCAGGAGATGGCACGGTGCGGGGCACGATCCTGGCCGCCTATGAAGGACGCGGTGAGGAGAACGGGACCAGTCTTATCCGGATGGAGCCAGTCAGCGGAGTCACACATCTCTCGGTCTGGTACCCCGAGCAGACACTGGATACTCCGGCAGCCTATCCGTGGACCATCGAGCAGCTGTCGGGGGACAGCGCGACGATCAGCAATGTTACGCTCGTCAATGCCTATAACGGGATCAAGATCGGTCCGGTCTGGAACGAGCTGCATTATGTCAGGGATGTATACGGAACAGCACTGAAAACCGGGATCTTCCTCGATTTCACCACCGATATCGGCCGGCTGGAACGGGTAACGCTGGCTCCTGAGATTTGGTCCGGCTCAGGTCTGCCCGGTGCACCGGAACAACAGGCGCTGTTTGGCTACATGACCGGCCACGCAGAGGGTATAGTGATGGGCCGCTCGGACTGGGAATATATGTCCAATCTTTCCATTTCGGGCTTTAAGACCGGCCTGCGGGTGACGACCCGGACCGACTCGCTGGAAACGGCCAATGCGCAGCTGTACCGGATCCGGATCAAGGACTGCAACGTGGCGCTCAAGATTGAGGGGGTTAATGACTATGGCCTGCTCGTCTCGGACAGCACCTTTGAAGCGGGGGTAGGAGAGGCTCCGGTGGCGATTCAGGCCGCGCAAGGCTTCCATTCCATTGCCCAGTTTAATACGGTAACTGTCGGCGGCAACCCACTGTATGCGGTTGTCAATGACGGCAGCGGAGTACTGTCCTTCGAGAACAGCAGCTTCACGGCTTGGAACGCAGAGGCGGGCGGCTATGCGATTGCGGCCAATGGAGGTTCGCTGCTGCTTGGCCAGTCTTCCTTCGCGATGCCCGGCAGACATGTGCTGCTTGGAGACGCTGCGCGGACGGTGAATGCCATCAATTCCGGCTATGACGGGCAGCTTGAGGTTACCAATGAGAGCGATGCTGCCGAAATTAACGTTCATCAGGATGAGGCGTATGCGCTTGAATTGCTCCCGGAGGGGATTATTACAGACAAGGAGACTGCACCGAAGCCGGCAACGAATCTGCTGTTCGATGTGACGGCCAGTCCCTATAATGCCGACCGGAACGGCTTGCTTGATGGATCTGCGGCAGTGCAGCAGGCACTGGATGATGCCGGGCTGGCTGGAGGCGGGACGGTGTATCTTCCGGCAGGCACCTACCGGATCGACGCCAGACTTACGGTACCTCCGGGTGTGGAGCTGAGAGGCTCCTGGGATGTGCCTCATCATACGATCGGCGGCGGAACGGTGATCTTCACGAATTATGGCGAGGGCAAGCCGGAGGATGAGGCGCTGATTACGCTGGAGGCCTCAGCAGGTATACGCGGGTTATCCGTCTATTACGACAAGCAGAACTGGAGCAATATTAAACCTTACGCCTGGACGGTCCGGGGCAAGGGACACGGCGTTTATGCCATTGATGCCACCCTGGTGAATCCTTATCAGGGCATTGACTTCGGCAGCTATGATACAAGCGGGCATTACATTGACTACGTTGCCGGTTCTCCGCTGAAGGAGGGCATATTCGTGGGCGGGGGGGCGAGCGGAGGGTTTGTGCGCAATGTGCAGTTCAACCCGCATTATTATGGCAGAAGCACCTATCCGAATCATCCTGACAATGATGCAGCCTTCAAGCAGGTGTGGGACTACCAGAAGGACAATCTGGATGCGTTCCGGATTGCTGATGTCAGCGGAGAGACCGTGTTCAATACCTTCGTCTACGGCTCCCAGTATGGCATTCATTTTGCCGCACAGGATGGCCGGGGACCGCAGGCAGTTGTGGTTGGCCACGGGACGGATGGCAGCAAAAAGGGGGCAGTTCTCAACAGCGCTGCACCTGAAGGGCTGACGCTGATTAATACCGAGCTGGTCTCGCTCAGCTCCTCGGATAAGGTTTATGTAACCGTAGGCCAGGACTTCCACTCCAAGGCTACGCTGTTCAACTCCTCTATGTGGGGGGATACGACCAGATCCTTTGATATTTCCGGCGGGACCATAAACATCCAGCAGGCTAATGTCACTACTGTGGGTGAACGGGGGCTGAGTGCGCTCGGCGGTGATATCGCCTTGTATGATTCGTATTTCCAGCAAGCCCGGACCACACATGTCTATGCAGATCCCGCAGTCGGGCGGCTCATCCTGACGAACAACCTGTATAGCGGGGGCCTGCAGCTGGATAACCGCGCACCATCCAGAGTGACGGGTACCGATCTGGTGCCGGTGTCGCTGCAACTTGCTGTTACCCCTTTTGATGAAGCGGGGGCCCGGCCGAATGCTGTATTGACCCTATCCAATATCTCTCAGCCGCAGCCGCTCAAAGGCCGGCTTGAATTGCTGGGGCCTTCTGTCTATCAGAGCATCATGAAGCCCGTGCGGTTCGAAGGTGTGGAGCTTGGCGGCAGCATCGATATTCCGCTGCCCTTCCTGGCCAGTGACTCGCTCAAATTCAAGATTACGCTGGATAACGGAGAAGCTTATGTAACCTCCGTCAAGCTGGGGCAGTCGTTCGCTTCCGGCAGCACAGGCGGTGCCGGCCATGCGGATGCCCCCGCCGTGACGGCGTCTGATACCGATCATTATTTCAGTCTGGGCGGCCAGTGGAAGGGGGCCGGTGATCTCAGTACCGAAGCCAGACTGCGGTGGGATGAAGAGCAGCTGTATGTGACGGTGGCGGTGCATGACGATGTGCACTCGCAGAGCTGGACGGGCGGAGATATCTGGCAGGGAGACAGCCTGCAGCTCGGATTTGACCTGTCCCGGGAAGACGGCAGTGCTAGTATCAACGTCAGTGAGCTCGGCTTTGCCCTGAACGGTCAGGGAACGGTAAGTGCCTGGCGCTGGAGAGCGCCGCAAGGCCTGAATACCGGAATTCTGCCTGGAGTGCAGGCGGACATCAGCCGTGATGAAGAGGAGGGAGTCACGCTCTACAAGCTTGCCATTCCGTTTGCTCAGCTTCATGGACCCGGTACCGCATTCACACCTGGGGATGCTATCGGCTTCACCCTGCTGCTGAACGAGAATGACGGAGCGGGCCGGTCCGGCTTCATCGAATATAATCAGGGTATCGGCACTAGCAAGGATGCCACTCTATATGGCGATTTGTACCTGCTGAAGGGATCATTTACGGAAGCACTGGAAGGATCTGCGGAAGCAGCAGTATCTGCAGCGGAAGCCGGAGTGTCGGTTACGGCAGTTGATGCCGCCGCCAATTTCGTCGCCCTTCTGCCGGAAGGCAGCTTGAAGGACGCCTTGAAGCACCGTCTGGTTCTGCTTGATTCCGGCACAACCCCGCCGACACCGACGCCGACTGCAACACCGACACCAACACCGACACCAACACCGACACCAACGCCGACTCCATCGGCAACACCGGCACCATCGGGAGCGCCGACACCAACACCGGCAGCAGCAGCGCCGGTAACCACTACGCAGCCATCTGCCGTGCCATCAGCGCCTGTAATTACAGTTAGCGGAGATAGAACAGCTGTGATTACGGCAGGAGCTGTGCTTGATTCCGGCTCGCGCACCGCCGGAGTCTCGCTCTCCGCAGAGCTGCTGGAGAAGGCCTTTGGGCAGACAGCGGAGACCGGCGGAGTCCGGAAGGTAGCTGTTCAGATTGCCGGCCTGCCGGGAGCGAAGGGTTACGGACTTCAGCTGCCTTCCGCATTCCTTGGCGGCGCTGCCCCGGACAGGGTCATTGAGCTGATCTCTCCCACAGGGACACTCACTCTGCCCGGCAATATGCTGGATGCGGCAATGCTGGCGGCAGCCGGCCCCAACCTGACGGTGACAATCCGGGAGGCGGACCGGAAGGACTGGGGATCTGATCTGCAGCGGCAGAATACAGGGCGCCCGGCTGTGGATATTGCCCTGACTTCCGGGAACAAGAAGCTCGACTGGCGCAGCAGCATTGCACCGGTGACCGTGTCGCTTCCTTATCAACTTTCCACTGGAGAAGAGCATGAATTCCTGGCCGTCCGTTATATCGATGACAGCCATACAACATCTGCTGTTGCGAGCGGCCATTATAATCTTCCGTCCGGCCGGGTTATTTTCCGGACATCTCATTTCAGCGAATTTGCAGTTGTATCTGCTGCCCCGGCTTTCGATGATCTGAGCCGCTCGTCCTGGGCTAAGCAAGCCATTGGAGCCTTGGCAGCCAAAGGAATTATCCGCGGCCAGTCAGAGACGGTCTTTAATCCGAAGGCTCTGGTCACCAGAGCAGACCTGGTAATGATGTTGTCGGCGGTGCTTGAGCTGAATCAGCAACCGGGAGCAACGCCAGGGAGTATTTACGCTGATGTGCGGCAAGATGCCTATTACGCGCACGCTGTAAGCAGCTACCGGGCGCTGGGAATCGCCGGGGGGACGGGCGGCAACCGCTTTGAACCGGAGAAGGCGGTCAGCAGACAGGATGCCGCCGTGTTTGCACAGCGTGCGCTGGCTCTTATGCCCGGTGTACCCAAGCTTGAGGCTGCACCGGAGGAGCTGTCCCGTTTTGCCGATGTGCAGGCAGTCTCCGGTTTTGCCCGTGACAGCATCAGTCAGCTGCTGCAGGCCAAGTTGCTTCAAGGAGACAATGGCAGGCTGAACCCGCAGCTTGGTATGACCCGCGCTGAGGCTGCGGTATTCATGTATAACTTGTACAATTATATTTACGGGAATTAAACGGGCCTCGCGGTAGATATACAGACCTATCAGGGATTTCTCTCTGGCAGGTCTCTTTTATTTCCTTGTTCCCCACAAGTGTTTTTTCAGTCCCTTCCTGCTGCGGCAGGTGTTTCTTTCAGGCCATGAAAAGGGTACATCATAAGACAGTCTTTTATTGAATCTTGACCATACATAGAGTAACTGCGGACTGCCGGATTCCAATAAATATAGGTGGATATGTTATAATCTCACTAGTCGATGCAATAATCGGGCAGTGGATAAACCAGGGAGGTATGACAGTGATTTGTCGTGAACAGGACGGATATTTGGTAATGCTGAGGCAGCATGAGCACGGTCTGCTGGCCGGCAAATTTGCAGAATGGTTCAAGGAACAGCATGTTCCGGCGGAAGGACGCCGTGCAGAGGTGCTGCGGGCAGTCAGCAATCATGACCGGGGCTGGATCGATCTCGATGAGACCCCTTTCTGGAATGATGCGGAAGGTGCGCCGTATACCTTTATGGATTTTCCGCTTGTGCCGAAGCTAACCTTTTATAGACGTGGACTGGACGAGATTGAGGCGGACACTCCATATGGTGCGTTACTATGCAGCTCACATTATGAGCGGCTGATCGAGGTGTCAGGGGAGGACTGCCCGGAGCTTACCACCTACTTGAAGAACGAGGAGGACCGCCGGGCACGCATCCATCGTCTCCTGGAGAACAGCAAGCCGCTTGCAGAGGGCGAATTGTATTATGATGCGAGATTGCTGCAGTTCTGCGATGACCTCTCCCTTTATCTGGGTCTTAGTGAGCCGGGAACCCCAAAATCGGAGGAGCATCCTTGGTTCCGTGACGGATTCTCGGGAAGTGAGGATTTCAGCTTCACCTCAGGACGCCTGATTTCAGCGGAGTGGCAGGATAAGACTACACTCCTGCTGGATCCTTTTCCATTCACAGAGAATGTCGAGGTGAGTTTCAAGCTGCGCCGGGTCTCCAAAAAGGATGTAGAGCGCAAAGGGATCGCCCTTGCCTTCAGCGGCACCCCCGAAGAAGAATGCCGGATTACTGTGGCCAGCAAGCCGGAATAGGCCGCTTTTATGACATGGAACCGGGAACAGGAGTGTTATGCCCATGGCATGGTGGATGTGGACCCTCAATATAGCTGTAATTGTTATGATCTCATGGTGGTTTTACCGGATGAAGCTGAGCCGGATGGGAAAAGGAGTGCTTTTGATTCCGATTCTGGTCTATACGCTGATCTCCGCCGAAGATCTTCTGAACTGGATTGATCTTCGCACGATTCTGCCCGGGGACCGGGGAATGCGCGCACTGATCCTAATTGTTGCCCTGGCATCCATGCTGTTCTATGTGCTGTTCATTTTTCACCAAATCAAGGAATCCAACAGTAAAGAGGTCAGGATGCAGGAGACGCTCGTGCGTATCAGCATTGCAGCATTCACCTGCATTATTTTTTTCACTGTCGTATATACATCCATATATAAGCTATTTGGACAGTCCTCCTTTGATGGAAATGGACTAGGCGAAGATTTGCTAAGCCAGCTGATTACCTTCCTCTATTTCAGTGTAGCCACTTTCACAACGGTCGGGTACGGAGACGTAGCCCCGGTGGACAATACCTCGCGTCTTGTGGTTGTCATGCAGATCAGCTTCAGCTTCATCACCGTAGCTTATGCGTTATCCATGCTGGGGTTGTTCCGCAAGATTCTGGGTCCAGGCTCGGAAGAGGAGATCGAGGCTGAGATCGATGTGAATATTGAAACAGAGGTTGAAGAACAGGTAGAAGAAGCCAAGGAGGAGATTCAGGCCGGAGAGAATGAGGAATCTTCCCATTCCAAGCCCTCCCAGTAATCTTCGTTCCCCGACAATTATCCTGCAAGAAAGGAGAACCTCTCTATGAATAAAAAATCGTCTGGGGCTTCTCCGGGCCTTATGACAGCTTCTACAAAAGATAGTACCCGGCACAGTGCTCCGCCCCCGCAAACAGGCGGTAGCCGCAAAATCACCCGCCGCCAGTTCCTCGCAAGGGGAGCGGCTACCGTAATTGGGGCAGGTTTGCTTACCAGCGGCTACGCCTGGCAGGGGGAGCCTAACTGGCTGGACATCACCCGGCTGGAATTGTCCTTTAAGAATCTTCCGTCCGCTTTTGCCGGCACGCGGCTGGTTCATTTCAGTGATGTGCATTTAGGCTTTAACAAGGATGTGCATGATCTGAAGCGGCTGGCTGGACATATCAAGGAGGCCCAGCCGGACATTATCTGCTTCACTGGCGATATTGTGGACAGCTATGCCGAGGATCTGAAGGAGTCCGTACCGATTCTGGCAGAGCTGAGCGCACCGCTTGGCAAATATGCAATCCTGGGCAATCATGATTATAAGAATACAGAGCTGCTTACCCGTCTGTTGAACGAGGCCGGCTTCCGCGTGCTGCGGAATCAATCGTATCTGATACAGCAAGGGGGCGCGGCCATCGCGGTTACAGGTATTGACGACATGCTGCATGGCAAGCCTGATCCCCAGGCAGCCCTGAAGGGTGTTCCTGAGGATATGTTCACGCTACTCATGATGCATGAGCCGGATTATGCAGATACGGCAGAAGCATATCCTTTCCATCTCCAATTGTCCGGTCACAGTCATGGCGGGCAGATCCGCCTGCCCTTTCTGGGTGCGGCATTCACGCCATACGGATCAAACAAGTACATAAGCGGTTTGTATTATACGGAGAAGAAGCGAATGCCTGTGTACGTGAACAGGGGTTTTGGCGAAACCTATATGCCATTCCGGTTCATGTGCAGACCTGAACTCACCATTTTCACCCTGCGGAGGGCGTAGTACAAACCGATTCCGGCATAGAAAAGGAGAAGCCCATGAGCACTTTCGATACGGTATTATCCATGGTACGGCAAGGTGAAAAGGTTGAACTAAGGACGATGCCATCCACCGATGCCGGGGTGCTGAGTACGCTGCTGATGCATCCGGAAGTGAAGCCTCATATTCTGCTGCGCCATGGGGACAGTTCACCGCATACCTATCTGGAGAAGCTGGTGACCCGGATGCTGTATGCCTTTGACCCTTGCGCACTTCATGCCGGGATTTATGTCAGAGGACGGCACGAACTGATTGGAACAGCCTCCCTGCAGAACTGGAACCGTTATGAGAACAAGGCTGTCCTTGGCTATATGCTGAATCCGTTATGGTGGGGGCAGGGACTTGCCACTGAAGCGGTCGGGCTGCTGCTGGATTACGCCTTTCAGGAGTTGGGAGTTATGAAGATCGAGGGACGCTGCCGTGGCGACAACCTCAGGTCCGAGCGCGTCATGATCAAGAACGGGCTAACTCTGGAGCGAATCCTGCCTATGCCGGGCAGTTCGGGGGATGTAATGAAAGTATTCACATTGTTACACAAATGAAATAATGCCGTTATGAAACTCTAACAGTGTCCGGTTAAACTAATTACATGACCCCCTTTTGAAAATATAAATGCTGTTGGGACCCGATGATTCGGGTCCATTTTTTTGTGCTGATTCTCCTTTACACCGTTATCGGGAAAATCGAGTAGCTGGTCATGACTGGCGGCCTCCCGGACAATTAGGATATGATGGTCTTTATACAGCAGTAATAGACCAGGAGGTTATCATCCTTTGAACGAAGTGATCCGAACATTAATGAACCACCGCTCCTTCCGGCAGTATCATGAACAGCCTGTGGAGCCGGAGAAGCTAAAAACCATTATTGAAGCCGCCCAGGCAGCCCCGTCCTGGGTTCACGGTCAACAGGTATCCATCATTGCCGTGCGGAGCGAAGAGCGCCGCAAGCAGCTTTCGGTGCTGAGCGGGAATCAAAAGCATGTGGCGGAAGCGCCGGTATTTTTAGTGTTTTGCATGGATTTTTACCGGGCTAAGGTGGCTAGTGCGCTGGAAGGACAACCTTTTGAGGCCGCAAGGGATGTGGATGCTCTGCTAGTAGGGGCTACGGATGTGGGCATTGCCTTATCCAATGCCATTGCTGCAGCGGAGTCGCTGGGGCTTGGTATCATCCCGATCGGCGGAGTCCGCCGTCATACAGCGGAGGTGATAGAGCTTCTGCAACTGCCGGAATATGTATTCCCGATTGTCGGGTTGTGTGTCGGCTACCCTGCCGGGGAGCTGCCGAAGAAGCCAAGGCTACCCATGGAAGCTGTTCTTCATGAGGAGCGGTACAATCCGGAGGTGAAGGGCCTGATTGAAGAATACAATCTGACCCACCGTAAGTTCCTGAATTCCCAGGGATTGACGGAGAGGGATTGGAGCAGCACTATAGCTCACTTCTACACCCTCAATCCACAATATGGAGATGCACAGCATACACTGAAGCAGCAGGGTTTCAACTGCGGTAATCTGACCCAATAACAAAATGCACCACAGCCTCTCACGATAGACGGCAGCAGTCGTCCATCATGTTCAAGGCTGGGTGCATTTTTTGTAGCTGTAGCATAAACTGTATGTTGAACTATTGGAGCGGCACGGATATTTTCCCTTTTTGCTTGAAGTATACCCAATGATCGAACCCGATTTCTTTAAGCCTGGCCACCACAACTTCATGCTGATCAGCGACGCGGGAAGGCTTATGGGCATCGGAGCCGAAGGTGACTTCTACGCCGTAATGCAGCGCGCGCGACAGGATATCATCCGAGGGGTACCATCCGCCGCATAGCTTGGTGCTTCCAGAGGTGTTGATCTCAATAGCGATGCCGCATTCCCCGATTACGCGCAGGCATTCATCGATTTCAGCAGTTGCGGGGATATCCGAGAACTGTGGAAAATTGCCCTTCATGGCATCAATGTGACCGAGGATCTGGAACATTCCGCTGCGTGCGGAAGCGGTAATCAGCCGGTAATACTCAGCCTTGCTGGCAACCTTCCCTTTCAGGTCCAGGCCTTTCCAGCGGCCTTTATTGAAAATGCTCACCCCGTCTACATTGTGCACCGAGCCGATGATGTGATCAAACGGATACGCCGACAAGGTACGGCGGTACAGCTCAGCATGTTCTGGGAAGTAGTCCGATTCGATGCCTAGCAGAACATCAATGGTGCCTGCGTATTCTTTTTGCAGGTCCAGTACCTCTTCTACATAATGCGCTAGTTCGGATTTGGCCATGGCAATATGGGGAAAAGCCTGCTCTGACGGACTACCGAAGTAAGGGGTATGGTCAGAAATGCCAATCACTTCGAGCCCAGCGGCAATTCCGGCTTCAATATAATCCCTGATCGTTCCGTCAGCATGGCCGCAGCGGAAATGATGGGTATGCAGGTCGAATTTCATGGATAGAACATCTCCTTAGGCCAAAATTAGCGGAAGTAAGCTTTAGAAGTATAGTCTTCACTTCGCTGGGGGATTTTATCGGGTGTCCGGAGCATTTGCAATGTATTCAGAATACCTTCACATTGCGGGCTCACTCTGAACCGATAAATTGAGCTTCCGGCATCCCCTTGAGGTCACTTAGAAACTGCCGCATCGCAGAATTGACGTATTTCCCTGATTTTGTAATCACGCCTACAGGATGAGTGACCTCAAGTTCAATAATCGGGACGATCTTAAGGGTACCATTACGAACCTCAGCCGATACTGACTGCTTGGAAATTACCGCCGCGCCGAGATCCAGCTCCACCATCCGTTTGACTTCTTCACTGCTGGTCAGCTCCATAATAACCTGCGGCTGGATGCCATGCTTGGCGAACACATCATCCGCGAATCTCCGGCCGACTGTATCCGGTGAGAGCAGGATGAGCGGGGTATTGCGCAGCGCTTCAATCCCGGCTGTTTTGACCTGCGCGAGAGGATGACGGGGAGAAACCACCAATTCAAAGGTGTCATAGTAGAGTACAGAGGTAGTCATTCCCGGACTTCTACCGATCAAGTAGCCGATACCGACATCCACCAGGCCGTTCTCCACATGCTGATAAATTTGTGACGACGACATGGACGAAATGGAAGTTTTGATATGCGGGAACTGGTCCTGAAAATAAGAAAGGATCCGCGGCAGAATCTGAATGGCGATTGAGGTGGTCGTACCGAGTATAATATGCCCCTGGGGATTCTCATCCAAATCTGCAAGGCGCTGCTTAAGCTCATCGACGATGCTTACAATCTGTTCCGCGTGTGAGAGAAATACCTGTCCCCTGTCAGTCAGAGTTACCGGCTGGTTCCGGTCTACGAGCTGGGTTTTGAACTCTTCTTCAAGGCTTTTGATCTGCGCCGATACCGCCGGCTGGGTCAAATTGAGTAGTTCCCCCGCCTTACGGAAGCTCATGGTTTTGGAGATGGTAATCAGCGTCTCTAGCTGGCTGATATTCATGGACGTACCCCCTTTCGGCCTGATGATGGATGCCGCCTTTTATTTATAGGATAATAAAAAATGTTCTTCACAGGACGCGGGAGTCCTCTTATGGAATAGGGTTATGAATATGGATGGTGCTGGCTTTTCTATACCTTATCTTACGCCGGATGTCGGCATTTGATTAAATTATAGGAGATAACCTCCGGCAGGGCAATGTTGCCCGGAAAACTATCTTCATAATTCCTTCGACAAGACCATTAATTTTTGGTGAATAATACCGATATATGAAGTATAATAAATCATTATTACTTAGGACTTTTGGTACAAGACTAAAGCCTGGTAGAGGGGGGACAGCACTTTCATGAAAGCAGAAGTAATCAATCCGTTTTTAGAATCTGCAAGAATTGTAATTGAACAGGTGATACAGGTCTCGCCATCCACCGGTAATCTGGGCATAAAGGACATTGAACTGATTGATAATCATATATGGATACAGGTGGGAATGACAGGTCAATTGAGCGGGAACATTATTTTTGGAATCGCTGAACAGGTAGCGCTCAAGATCGTGTCGGCCATGATGGGTGGCTATGTGATTACGGAGATGGACGAGATGGGCCAGAGTGCGATTTCGGAACTGGGCAACATGATTAGCGGCAACGCCAGCACCATTTTGTCGAATCAGGGGGTAGCCGTTGATATTACTCCGCCAAAGCTGATGAAGACAGACGGCATGTCGGTAATGCCGCGTAAAGCGCTGAGCATTCCGCTCTTGATGGAAGGTATCGGAGAGCTTGATATTCAGGTAATGATCTCTTAGTCGGACAATTGGAGCTGAACTTCATTCATGGTATTACAAGACAAGGTGGTTGTTATTACAGGAGCTTCGAGCGGGATTGGAGCGTTGACAGCCCAGATGCTCAGCAAACGTGGGGCTGTGCCTATCCTGCTGGCCCGTTCGGAGGACAAGCTGAAAGAAACTGCGGCCGGTATCCAGGGTGTTTTTGGCCTGTATATCTGTGATGTTACCGATGAGGAGCAGGTAGTGAAGACCTTTGCGGACATCCTAAGCACACATGGAAGAATTGATGTTTTGTTGAATAATGCCGGCTATGGAAAATTCGCTTCATTCACCGAGATGGAGTCCCGTGAATTCGATGAGATGATGGATGTGAATTACATGGGCATCGTACGGTGCACCAAGGCTGTAGTCCCGCATATGCTGGAACGGGGAAGCGGACAGATTGTTAATGTGGCGTCGATGGCCGGCAAAATCGGCACGGCACGGTCCGTTGCTTATAGTGCAACCAAACACGCTGTGCTGGGCTTTACGAACGCGTTGCGCCAGGAGCTGCGCCAGCAGGGGATCATCGTCTCGGCAGTTAATCCGGGCCCGATTGCCACGGAATTCTTCCGTACTGCTGATCCTTCCGGCAGCTATGAGAAAAGTGTCGCCCGGATTATGATGACACCCGAACATGTGGCCAAGAAGATGGTAAAGCTGATCGAGAAAGGGAAGGAAGAGATTGATCTTCCCGGCTTCGCGGCGTTGGGTATCCGCCTCTATGGTCTTTTTCCCCGTCTGGCGGACAAGCTTACCTACAATATGATGAACCGGAAATAATATCAATGGCTTTAGAATGGATCAAACGGCCTTCCATTTGGTGGAGAGGCCTTTTTGGCATATAATGAACATATTATCTCAAACGAAAAGGATGAATTACAATTATGAATAAAGCTTCTTTTGCCGCCATCGGGATCCAGGAAGACCTCGTTGCCCGATTGTCGGAATTCGGCATTCAAGATCCATCCCCTGTTCAGGAGCAGACCATTCCCCTGCTGCTGGAGGGAAGAGATGTGCTTGCCGCATCCCAGACAGGAACCGGTAAGACGCTGGCGTACCTGCTGCCGCTGCTCCAGGAAATTAATCCTGAGCAGAAAGGGATGCAGAAGCTGGTGCTGGCACCTACTCAGGAGCTGGCGATGCAGATTCTCCGCGAGGCAGAACGTTATGGGGCTCATCGCGGCATCAAGGTGATGGGTCTGATCGGAGGTGCAGCGATTAAGCGCCAGATTGATAAGCTGCGTGAGCATCCGCAGCTTGTTGTGGGTACTCCCGGACGCATCCGGGAGCTGATTGGTCTGCGTAAGCTGAAGATGCATGAGGTGACCACGATTGTCATCGATGAAGCGGACCAGATGTTCCAGCTCAGCGGAGCAGGCGAGGTGGCGAAGATCGTTAGCAGCGCGCTGCGTACGCGTCAATTGGTCATGCTGTCCGCGACGATCGGGCCGGAGACGAAGGCACTTGCAGCACGGGAGATGAAGAACCCGGCTGAAGTTGGCATTGATCCGGGCGTCATGACCGCGCAGAGCCTTGAGCATCACTACGTGGTCAGTGAGGAACGTAATAAAATAGATATGCTGCGCCGTGTGATCCGCCATTACAACCCGGATCGGGCGATTGTGTTCGTCAATGCCACCGACGATATCGCTGAGGTGACTGCGAAGCTGAACCACCTGGGTCTGACGGCAGCCGCATTATACGGCGATGCGGATAAGGTGACGCGCAGCAATGTGCTGGCCCGCTTCCGTGACGGCAAATTCCGTGTGCTGGTGGCCAGCGACGTAGCCGCCCGGGGTCTGGATATTGAGAATCTGACGCTGGTCGTCAGCTTCGATCCGGCCTTCGACTCGGAGCACTATGTGCACCGGGCCGGGCGGACAGGCCGCATGGGACGCCGCGGCCTATCCGTAACGATCGTCACGGAGCAGCAGACGTTCATCATGCGTAAATTCGCCAAGGAGCTGGACATCCAGCTGGAGGAGAAGGAAATGGTAGGCGGCAAGGTACGCGCCGCCGATGAGGCCCGCAGCGAGTACCGCGGCGGGACGGATTCGGGACGCCGCGAGGGCAGCAGCCCGCGCGCGGACGGCTTTGCGGCGCGCAGCAGCAAGCCGAAGGTGCGGACTTCGGCAGCGGGAGGCGCGGCCTCCGCAGCCGGGGCACAAGCACCGCAGCCGGGTACGGCAGCGGGCTTCGATGAGCGGCGCGAGCAGCAGCGCCGCAGCCCGGGTTCCGCCGCAGGGGCCCGGAGCGGCGCTCCTGCAAGCAAGGCGCGCAGCAGTGCAGAGCGCGAGAAGAACCGCAAGAATAAGGGAGCGCCCAAATGGCTGAAAGACAAAACCCCGAGAGGTGACGGTCAATGAATACTGCCCCCGTATTGCAAATTACGGGCTTAAGCGGAGGATACAGCCTGAACAAGCCGGTGCTTCATGATATCGGCCTTCAGGTGCAGCCTGGAGAAATGGTCGGGCTGATTGGATTGAACGGAGCAGGCAAAAGCACGACGATGAAGCATATTCTGGGCCTGATGTCACCGCATAAAGGCGAGATCACCGTCCAGGGCAAGACCCGGAGCAGTGATCCGGAAGCCTATCATGGAGCGCTGTCTTTTGTGCCGGAGTCGCCGCTGCTCTATGAGGAAATGACGGTCCGAGAGCATGTCGAATTTACCGCCAGGGCTTACGGTGTGGACCGCAGCGATTATGAATCCCGCAGCAGCCAGCTGGCCGCACTCTTTAATATGGAAGACAAGATGGATACCCTCTCCTCGCATTTATCCAAGGGCATGAAGCAGAAGGTCATGATTATGTGCGCTTTCGTGGCGCGTCCGGCACTGTATGTGATTGACGAGCCCTTTCTGGGGCTGGATCCGCTGGGCATCCGCTCCCTGCTCGATTTCATGCTGGACCTGAAGAAATCCGGGGCTTCCATTCTGCTAAGCTCCCATATTCTCTCCACCATCGAGAATTACTGCGACCGCTTCATTGTCCTGCACCGCGGCCAGGTGATCGCGGAGGGTACGCTTGCGGAAATGACCGCGGCTGCCGGGCTGCAGGGATTGAATCTGGAGCAGCTGTTCTACGAATTGGTTCAAGGAGGGAAATGATATGGATTTGAAGGAGCTGCGCCGGCAGCGGCGCAGCCGGTTCACCGGGAGCCTGATTCCTTACATGGGTTATATCATTCAGAGCGGTGTAGCCATGCTGTTCCTGCTGGTGTTAATTATCTTCTCGGCCTGGTATACTTCACTACTCCGTGATATTCCGGCAGGTATTCCAATCCGTTGGATCATGCTGATTCTCCTTCTGCCTGCGGTAGCCCATAGCAGCTTCAGGACCTATCTGCAGAGTCCTGACACCATCTTTTTGCTGCCGCAGGGGCACCGGATGAAGGAATATTTCGCTCCAGCCTGGGTTGCCGGGAATGTCTGGAAGATTCTGCGGCTGGCCTTCGTGCTGATTACACTGTGGCCCCTCTACATACGCACGGATGATTCTCATCAAATGCTGCTTGCCACACTTGTTGTCCTGATCCTGGTGAAGCTGCTGGCAAGCTTTGGCCTGTGGCGGGAGCTTACCATGTTGTCCCGTCCGGCATCTATTGGGTATAACCTGCTGCGCTGGGCAGTCACTGGGCTGATGATTGCCGCATGGCTGTGGCAGCCCTCTCTGCGTGCACTGATCTTCATTGTAATTCTGGCCGCAGCCTATCTGGCGGCGCTGGCGGTTCCCGGACGGCACTCCGTTCCCTGGGAACGCCTCATTGCTACCGAACGCAATCAGGGGGCGATAGCGCTGATGATTCTGGGCTGGTTCGTGGATGTGCCGGGGCGGGAGCAGCGGGTATATACCCGGCGTTACTTGTCTAAATGGGGCGGGGGCATCTCATGGCGGCGTAATACCGCTTACCGCTTCCTGCTGACCAAAAGCTTCGCCCGGGGCGACATCTTCGGCATTGTGCTGCGAATTGCAGTTCTGTCGCTGCTGCTGGTCTGGTGGAACCGGGGCAGCTACGTGGGAAGCGGCATTTATCTGTTTTTCCTGTTCATCATGGGTGTGCAGCTGTCAGCGCTCCGCAAGCTGCACAGTGAGTCGTTCTGGCTTACCGTCTATCCTCTGCCGGAGGGCAGCAAGGCACGCAGTACAATCCAGTTCATTTTCCGCGCGCATCTGCTGCTGGCTGTGCTGACCGGTCTGCCATTCCTGAGCACGGTTGTAGAGCGTCCACTGCCTGTAATCGGCACCTTTCTTGCCGGCGGGCTGCTGGCCTATCTCTTCAAAACCCGTGCTTCCCGCAAAACTGCGCAGGAGGACGACGACATCTAGTGAACTTGGGAGCTTGATGAGCGGTTTATTATTCCATATGGAAAAAGGATCACTACATGAGCTCATTTGGCCCATGGAATATCTTGTGTTGGAAAAAGGATCATTAATTCTGCTGAAAAAGGATATATTGGATGATTATGTGTGAATTAGATGGACGAAATCCCATTAAACCTTCTGAATCCAGGGTTGCAGCCGATTTAGGTCTACTTTTCCACGTAACTTCAGCTCTAACTTCAGCTCTAACTTTAACTTCAACTCCAGCTCCAGCTCCAGCTCCAGCTCTACCTTTAATTCCTAAGGAGCTTCATTGTTTTCGTCATGGCTTTCAAGTCTCCAGTTCAAGCAGTATCATTCTATATCTGAAAAAGACGCCTTGGCAGGAGCATTAGCTCCGCTCAAGGCGTCTTTTCTAAAATCATGAATCACAAGACTATCTAGAGGTACATCTGGAATTGAGAATTCCATCTTTACTTCCGCATGGAGCAGGGAATGGAGTACAGCGCAGGTAGGACGGGAGAGAGCCGGGGCTCCCTCCCGGGATGGTTATTCCCGGTTAGACAAAGAGTGAACGGCTGATGATGACCAGCAGGATAAAGAGAACCAGAATTGCACCAGTGCTTGTAAACATAGGGTGTCCATATCCGCCTCTAACTTCTTCGCTCATGTTCATTCCCCTTTCGCGTGTGAGTTGTTGTACTTGAGTACACCGTATTGTATGTGTGAAGGGAACAACGTGTATAGGCCAATGCCATAACCGCCTGCAAAAAAAAGTCAGCCCCGGTACGCCGGGGCTGACTCCTATGGTCAAAACTTGGTCAATCAGGCTTTTTCCAGATCGCGGATTCCGGAATAGACCATGTCGAACAGATCCTCAAGCTGATCTTCTTCAATACAGGAGAAGGCCACGCGCAGATCGGTCTCACCCAGGGCAATCGTGCCCAATCCATAGTTATGGATCAGGTGCAGACGCAGGGCATCAGCGTGAACAGTATGCAGCTTCAGGCACATGAAGTATCCGGAGTTGAAAGGATAGTAGGTCCAGACCTCGTCGCCGTATTTGCCGCTGTCCAGCAGTGCCTTCACTTTATTGGCACGGCCCTTCATGATCTGGAACTTCTCTTCCTTCTGATCCGCAAATTTAGGCGACTTGAGCGCGTCCAGCACAAAGGTCTGCGAAGGATGCGGTCCACTGGAAATGGTGGCGCGGATAATCCCCATCGTCTTTTGTTCCAGGGCAGCGAGCACTTCCTTGCTGTCTGAAGCAAAAGTGATGAAACCGACGCGGAAGCCCCAGACAAACTCCTCTTTGGTCGCTCCGTCAATCTTCACAGCGAGTACACGCGGATGCAGATTAGCCAGACGGCCGAAGAGGGACTCCTTCAGTGAATCTTCGAAAAAGAGACCGAAATAAGCGTCGTCACTGACCACCACGACATTGATGCCTTCTTCTGCAGCGCGCAGAATAGAAGCCACGATCGCTTCGCCTTCCTTGATGCCCGGAGTATAGCCTGTAGGGTTGTTCGGGAAGTTGAGCAGCACAATGGCTTTGCCGCGGTCCTTCTGGGCCAGCAGTGCATCGAGCAGTCCCTCGCTGTTGAAGCTCATATCTTCAGTGAAAAGCGGATAGGTGACGGTATCGCTGAGACGGCGCACGCCGAAGGTCAGCTCGTAATTCTCCCAGTTTTTGTCCGGATAGATGATCGCATCGCCTTGATCGGCGAACAGGTCGGCAACGATGCTGAGCCCGTGGGTCAGGGCATTGGTAACGATAGGGTTACCGAAGGACTTGCCTTCAAGCGACGGTGTCTCGCGAAGCATTTTCTCGCGCCATACGGTACGCAGCTCCGGTTTGCCTGCTGGCGGAGCATAACCATACAAGTCCTTGGGGCTGTAAGCTGAGAGCTTATCCTGAATAACGCCGAGGTGCATAGGTACACCTTTTTCAGTGGCAATGCCAATGGTTGCATTGTATTTCTTGGCATGAGCGGCCGCTTCAGCGGATTGGCTCAGAATACCCTCTTTGGGATAATACAGCGCTTTGCCAAGATTGGAGAGCATATCGTATACATGTTCATTGCCTGCCTTGATGCTGTCATTCAATTGTCCAGCCAGTGGATTCATCGGTTTCATCCTTCCGGTATTCTTCTGGGATATACGTTAACATTGCCTAACATTATATCACCGTGATTCACCGCCGTCACTGATGAAAGAGGCAATTTCCATTACTTTTAAAATATTTGTGGCGGATCCTCCCAGACCTGAACCTCGATATAGCGCTCTGGCCCATGGGTTCCCCCGGCATTCCATTCCTGAGGCCAGCCGAATTGTGAAATGACTTCCCGGATCTCTGTAAGCAGGTATACCTGTCCCCGGTAAGGCTTACCGTCCAGAACTCTCATTGTGGGAAACAAATCGCCATACGTGAAGCTTATACAGTTAGGAGAAAAGCAGTCTACCGGAATCCTCAGCTCCATACCGTTAGGATACCATTCCAGCAGCCACGGACAGCTTCCAAAGGTCATATAGTGGGGCTGCTGGCGGACGGGGTGGCCTCCTTTGGCAATAAAAGCCTCCCGTGCCTTGTGCTCCAGGCTGCGCCGGATATCGAGATAATCTGCTGAGCGTTTGCTGGCAAACCCTTTGTTCTTCTGGCGTATGTCCGCAAGAACATGCTCTGCTTCCTCGGGTGCCAGGTCTGATAAATTCCGAAACGGTCCGGCAGATTGATCATAGTAGTGGTACAGATACTCCAAATTCCATCCCGCCAATCTACCATGAAATATTCAAATAGATAACAGCTATATTCTACCACTCAGGAGTGGTAGGGGCAGTATTTTTCCATCATGGCGATGGTTTCGGCATCACGTGCCCCGTTTCTGTCCTGAAGCCCCTGAGTAACGGCATTCCTTGCATCTTCCTTCAGATTCTGGCCGAATTTGAATTTGGCGGTTACTTCTTCGGGAACGATCCGCACAACGGCAACACCCTTCAGGGCTGGGCGGTATCTGGGGTCTTCGGCATCAATCGGGGCATAGCCTCCTTCCGGCTGGAGCTTTTGCATAAAAAGAGTAAGCACGGCTGCTTTTTCGGCAGCGTCTTCTACAAGCTCCGCTTGTCCGTAAGCCGTTACGCTTTTGAAATAGGCGGTGGCAGGGCAGGCAAGCTCAGGATCGCTGAAATAGGAAGGAATGATGGCATATTCGTCGGCAACCGTGAAGCATACCCGCTGATTGTGGCGGATGCTCTTCATTTTGCCTCCGGCGTGACTTCCATGGAAATAGAAGTTTCCCTCCATATAGACAAAGTTGAGCGGCGTTACACGCGGCAACCCCTTCTCATCACTGGTCCCGAGAAAACCAAAGCTCATTCCGTTTAGAAAAACGGCCAGCTCCTCTTCCTGCTCTACCTGAAATTCTTTTCTGCGCATATCGGCACATCCTTTTCTCAATAATGGCGGAGCCCTACGCTCCGGGTTAAGCGGTCATCTTAGAATAGAAGAAGAATTGACAATAAAAAAGGACCGGTTTACATTAATTTTATTAGTCCACTTTGATGTGGAGAGGGTGGGGACATGAATTTCACGTTGCCTTATGACCAGTATTTGCAGGTTCACCGCTACAAGTATCTGGCCTTATACCATGCGCTCCGCGCGGCTATTCTTGGCGGGACTCTTCCGGGTGGAACCCGGCTTCCATCCACCCGGAAGCTGGCGGAGCTGTACCAGATCTCACGCGGCTCGGCATCGCAGGTGTACGACATGCTGCTGGCTGACGGCTACATCCGGACGGAGACCGGCCGGGGCACCTATGTCGCCAATGACAGCTTTGAACCCGTGGAGCAGGAACGGGTGGGGGCGGTTCAGGAAATTGAAGGTGCTGTAGCTGCGGCATCGGCTTTTGCTGGGTCAGAAGGTTCAACGGATGCGGTTACGGGCGCATTTGCAGATGTGGGAGCAGCTTGTGATAAAACCGGAATACCACTATCCGGCTGGGGACAACGCCTTATGGAGAGGAATGTTCTCATCTATGAACAAGAGGAAGAGAACTTCGTCAGCTTTCGCAGCCGGGGGATGCTCATGGAGTACTTTCCTTATGAGGAGTGGCGGAGCGCACTGAAATATGCTGGCGGCAAAAGCGGCGGGAGGATGGAAGGCTACTGCCCTCCCCAGGGCGAAGAAAGCCTGCGGCTGGCAATTGCCGCCCATCTCCGAGTGACGCGCGGCATCCGGGCAGAGGCGGAGCAAATTGTCCTGTTCAACGGATCGATGCAGGGTATCGTCCTTCTGACGCAGCTCCTGCTGGAGCCGGGAAGCCCCGCTGTTGCCGAGGACCCCGGATTTCACGGCATCCGCAGAGCTGTGGAAATCTCAGGCGGGAAGCTGCTGCTGGGTAAGGTGGACGGGAGCGGGCTGGTGCCGCAGGAATGGGCGGCCCGGCTGCTGTTCGTTACCCCAAGCCGCCAGTTCCCCACTGGCGCCGTGCTGCCGCTCGACCGGCGGCGCCGTCTGCTGGAATGGGCGCGGCGGCAGGAAGCGCTGATAGTGGAGGACGATTACGACAGTGAATTCCGCTGGGGCGGGCGGCCCATAGAACCGCTGAAGGCACTCGACCGTGAAGAGCGGGTCGTTTACCTGGGCTCATTCTCAAACAGCATGTTCTCCAGCCTGCGGCTGGGCTATGCCGTGCTCCCGCCCTTGCTGATCCGGCCGGTGACCGCCGCCAAGGCGCTGTATGAGCCGCTTCCGGGCGGCCAATTGGAGCAGCGTGCTCTGGCGCGCTTCATGCAGACCGGCGGCTACAGCCGGCATCTGCGGCGGATGACGCGCCTCTATGGCGAGCGTGCCCGGCGCCTCCGCTCGCTGCTGTCCGAGCGGCTCGGTCTGCTGTTTGAGCTGCTGCCCGGCGATGCGGGGCTGCATATCTACGCGCGCTGGCGGCGCAGCAGAGCGGAATTCGCCGCCTTCCGGGCGGCTGCGCTTAGGCGCGGCACGGATTTCCGGGACGCAGCGTTGTACCAGGCTGCACCGGGCGTTCCGGCGGCCTGCTTTTCTTTTGCCCATTTGGATAGTGCACAGCTCGAGAATGGGGTCAACCGTCTGCTGCTGGCCTGGGAGGATGTGCAAAATCGAATGTGACAAGGTATTATGGGAAGTATGGAACGGTTAGGATGCTTCCGAAGCGAGTTTGTACGAAGCATATTCAGGAAGTAGAGCTCACAAACTTTTAGATGATGCTTCCGAAGTGAGTTTTGCTGCAAAGTGATCTCGAAGAAGTAGAATTCCGCAAAACTTAAGATAATGCTTCCGAAGCGAGTTTGTACGAAGCGTATTCAGGAAGTTGAGCTCACAAACTTTTAGGAGGGAACATTATGTTGCATGCATCGCCGTCCTCTTTTGTGATCCTGCCGGCCCTGGCGAAGATTGTCTGCGAACCGGGCTGGAAATGGCAAAAAAGAGAGAAGCCGCTGCAAAATTATGATTTGTTCTATGTCTGGAGCGGGGAAGGCACGGTAGTGCGCAGAGGAGTCCCTTATCAGGTGGGGAAGGGGAGCTGCTTCCTGTTCCGTCCGGGGGATCATACCAGCGCGACCCATAATCCGCAGAAGCCGCTTGTGCTTACATACATTCATTTTGATGTGACTGAGAGTGTGACAGATATTCCCGAGCCTTACCGTGAACTGTCCGAGACGGTGGAGTTCGAGCATTTGCTGGCGCGGTATGTCCGCCTGTTTCTCGTCAAGACCTTTGCGGCAGAGGAGGAAGGCCAACTGATTCTGAAGCAGCTGATGATCCATCTGCTCCGTGAGGATCAGGTGATGCCGGTGGAACGTCATGTAAGTAACCAATTGGCTGAGGTCATTCATGAGGTAGCCAACTATGTCAGCCAGCATCCCGGAGCGGTACACCGGGTGGAGGATCTGGCGGCGCGTGCCGGGCTGTCCCCGCGTTATTTTTCGATCAAGTTCAAGGAGATTACCGGCTCTTCTGTCCAGTCCTACGTGATCCGCACCCGAATTGAGCGGGCACAGCATCTTCTGCTGTATGCCGGAATGAACGTAACCGAGGTGGCGGATGCGCTGGGTTACCGCGATATTTTCTTTTTCAGCCGCCAGTTCAAGCAGCACACCGGCAAAAGTCCGTCCGAGATCCGCTGATCCCCTGTTTGTTTACATATTTTCGGCCGGGTGAAGCAGAAATGTCTGCAACCACAGGAGACGATTGAAGAATAGCAGTGTGGCAGCTTCGGATCATTGGTTTTGATCATTTGTCCTAAAATAGTAGCTTATCCAGATCAACGAAGGGAACCGGGGCCGAACAGGGCTTCCGGTCTTTTTGATTATATTAGGAAATTATACTGTGGAAAAACGGTGGATCACTCCGATTGAAAGTGAGAGGGATAAACATGAAGAAACAGGCCGGAGGAAACGAAATGAACTAAACGGGCCTAAGAGGAAATACCTCTGATCTGGCCGTAAACGGGCTAGTGGGCAGAATGAGAGGTAGAAATACCTCTGATCACACCGTAAACGGGCTAGCGGGCAGAATGAGAGGTAGAAATACCTCTGATCACACCGTAAACGGGCTAGCGGGCAGAATGAGAGGTAGAAATACCTCTGATCTCGCCATAAACGGGCTAGCGGGCGAAATGGGAGGTAGAAATACCTCTGATCTCACTGTAAACGGGCTAGCGGGCAGAATGAGAGGTAGAAATACCTCTCATTTGTGAGCAATGCCGTTACCTGCGGCAATGAGATGCTGGATTCACCCGTTAGGGTGATTTTGTTCTTTCAGGAGGTTTGAAGGTTTGCATGTATTAGGGCATCTGGGCCGGGGGATAAGGATAAAGAGCGTAAGTCTTGAACAACCCGTTCAGGAGGCCTATGATGAGTATAGATAGAACGATAAAGAAACTACAGGCTGGAGGAGAGAGAATATGTACGAAATCGTGTTGATACGCCATGGCGAGAGCGAGTACAACCGCCAGAATCTGTTCACAGGCTGGAGCGACCCCGATCTGACAGAGAAGGGGATAGAAGAGGCCAAAGCAGCCGGCAAGCTCCTGAAGGAGGCGGGCTATACTTTCGACCTGGCCTTTGCATCTGTGCTGAAACGTTCGATCAAGACACTTAACTATGTCCTGGATGAGATGGACCTGTTGTGGATTCCCGTGCAGAAGTCCTGGAAGCTGAATGAGCGTCATTACGGCGCGCTGCAGGGGCTGAGCAAGAGCGAAACTGCGGTAAAATACGGCGAAGAGCAGCTGCATATCTGGCGGCGCAGCCTGTCTGTCCGTCCTCCGATGCTGGAGCCGGATGATCCGCGTTATGCCCGGAACGATATCCGCTACAAGGAGGTCCGCCCCGGCGATATTCCCCGCGGTGAGAGCCTGGAGGATACCGTGCACCGCGTCGGTGATTTCTGGAGCAATCGTATTGTGCCGCTGGTCCGCAAGAAGGAACGGGTGCTGATCTCGGCGCATGGCAATACGCTGCGGGCCTTGATCAAATTCATGGAGGATATTGACGAGAAAGCCTTGCTGGATCTGAATGTTCCGACAGGAGTCCCTCTGGTCTACAAGCTGGATGATAACGTGAAACCGATTAGCCGCTTTTATCTCGGGGAGCCGGAGGAAGTTCAGCAAAAGGCCCGCGATGTGGCGAATCAGAGCAAGGTGACGGAATAATCTGTCTGATATAGATGTTCAACTAAAAAGGCAGCAGGTCTTTCCGATTGTTCCGGAGGCCTGCTGCCTTTGGTTAAAATATAAGAATTTATTCACACTATACGCTTAATAATCCTTCTATTTCTCGCTGAAACGGATGCCGGTCTATTATGAGGCGTATCCGTTTCTCCTTAGGTTCCCCTACACCGGGCGCTGCAGCTCGCCCAGCAGTTCGCCCATCTTCACCTTGGTTCCGCTGGCAAGTCCAGATCGGGGGGTGAAGCTGCCGTTCTCGAGGAGCAGTACCACGGTAGAGCCGAATTCGAAATAGGCCAGGTCGTCGCCGATCTCCCAGGCATCGGCCGCCTCATCCGCATAATGGATACTGCTGACATTCATCGCACCGACCTTCACTACTGCGGTTTCACCGTTTGCTCCGGCGATATAAGTAATCAGCCGTTCATTGCGGCTCAGTACACCCTTCATATGTGTCATCCCGAATTCATTGACAGGGTATGCTCTCCCGCGGATATGCTCACTCTCGACTTTGCGCCCGGTAAGGGGGGCATGAATCCGGTGATAATCCGTTGGGCTTAAGTACAGCACGAAGAAAAAGCCTTTTTTGTACAGCTCCAGGTGCGGGGAGTGGTTCAAAAGCTCCTCCAGTTCATAATCCTGACCTTTTACATTCATTATGGTTCCAGAATGAATCTCGCCCATGGCGGTAATCAGCGCATCTACCGGACTGGCTACGGCATTCTCGCCGCTGGCAACCGGACGCATGCCGGATTTGAGATGACGGCTGAAAAATTCATTAAGTGTAAGGTATTCCCCGGAAGGCTTCTCTGCTTCAGAAGCGGGAATATGATAAGTCCGAATAAATACCGGGATCAAATAACGGCTGAGTCTGCTATGGGAAAAAGCCCCCATCAACCGGGAAAGCCATCTGTGCGAGGACAACTCGGTCATCAGCCGCAGCAATTGTTTTACCATGAGTATCTCCCTTCCATCATGCAGCAGCACGGCCCTGGGTCCAGGACCGTTTCCGCTCTGCATTATATTGACATAGAATAAGAGACAAATCAATAACTGATGTACTGTGAAGGATGGTCAAGCAGATATCGCGCATAGGCTATCGGCTTCCGGTAGCTCTCCTTCCATGCCCCGGTCAGCCCGGCTTTGCGGAAGCCGTAGCGCTGATCACGGCCGTTACATTCGATGAAATAGACCCGGCCTTTTTCCGTGACGCCCATGTCCAGCCCGATGTCTGCCAGTCCGGGCAGGTTCCGCGCCAGCTCGTGTGCAATGCTGAGGCTGTAAGCCAGAACGGACATGCGGATACCTGCCGCCGCTTGCCCGGAAAATGCCTGCTCCAGTGCATATGAAGAGTCAAGTGCTTCTCCTCCCCGGGCAATGTTGGAGACGAAGCCCCCCGGCGCCGCCCGTTTGGCGAATAGTCCGGTGACCTGCCATTCCCCGCCCCACCCACGCTGCACCGTGACACGCAGATCAAACGGACGGCCCCCAATCTCTGCCAGCGGGATGCGTTCCTGAACCAGGTAAGGGGCGGAGGCCAGACGCATCCGCAGGGCTCTGGGCAGTGCATCCTGATTAATCTGGGTGCTGACCCAGTTGCGGGAGCCGAAGGGCAGATAACTCCAGTTCCACAATTCTGGACTACTCCGCGTCAGGCGCATTACGCCTTGACCGATACTTCCGCGGCAAGGCTTGAGAATAAGGTCGGAGTAGCGGGACATCATCTCTTTCAGTCCGGATAGACCGGCTGAGGTGGCGGGCAGAAGTCCGCGCAGTCTGGCATTCTGCTCCAGCAGTCCGTGGATCTGATCTTTGCCATAGCGGTTGCATGTATTATATACCAGTACGCCACTGCCCAGCAGTCTGTCGATCCCCTGGCTGCCCGGGTCGTAGATAGCCCGGTTGTGAATGACGTCCGGCGTTGGAATGACCACTCTCCTGTAGCCCCTAGTATGCTTCATGTAGGCAATGCTGTAGCCGGTTTTCGTATCGATGTCGGACAGTTTCAGGAAGCAGGGGGCCAACCCGTATGCAGCGGCGGCTTCCTCGTAGCTTTTCAGCGACTCCTGTCCCGTTTTTTGCCGGGGAACGCCCCGGTGCATAGCGGCATTTAGCAGTATTCCCACGAGCTTTTGCCCCATGTTCGTTCCTCCCGTTATCTTCTATAGTTCCGGCAGTTCCTCTTCCTGTGTCATTGTATGTGTGTACTCGCCCTTTAGGGTGGACGAATGTGCGGTGGCAGATGCCCTTTTTTGGGGAGGGCAGAATTTACAGGCTTGGTGTAAACGGGTGTCATCCGCCTAGTGCGCTGCATATGATGCCAAGGAGAAACAATAGATGGAAGGAGGAGACTGCTTGTGAAGAGCTCCAGGAAAAATCAGCACCGCAGTTCCAAAAAACCGCTCTATATTGTGGACAATCCGAATATGAAGGAACTCAGCATGCTGGGAAGCAGTCCCAAGATACAGGAGGTTACAGACACCTCCGGAAGCGAAGTGCCGGATACCGGGAGTACAACTTTGAAGGTTAGCGGGGTAGATACGCTTGCAGCGGAGGATTCCGTGGAATCTGCCGTTCTTGATCAGCAAGAGCCTCAGGAACAGGTGGCGGAACCTCCAGTTTCGGCTGCTGAGCCTTTGCCGTTGACTCCTGAAGCCGTGCTGCCGGTGGTGGAAAAAGAACGCCTGCAGCCTGTATATACGGATGATTTGTCCGACGCTGCCGTTACCGGAAGCAAAATCGCCCCCCGGACCATTGACGGGTCCAAGCTGAAATTCGGCATCATCGGAACGCCCTGGCTGCAGGATTATGCCGTGCAGAGCATCAATATCGCGGACAAGGCAGTAACTTCCTCTAAGCTGGCCCCAGAATCCGTAACGGGTGAGCATTTGGCAGAAGGAAGTATCAGCGGCGGCAAGCTGTTGGATCATTCCATCGGCGGCGAAAAACTTAAGAATGGCAGTATTGGTCCGGAAAAGCTGGCCGACCGGATCATCGGCGGAGGTCAAATTGCCGATCAGGCCATTACAAGCCGCCATCTTAGCGACTGCATTATTACGGCTGACCTGCTTGAAGATGGAGCAGTGACGGGCGAGAAAATTCTGAGCAGCACCATCGTCAGCCGGCATCTGGCGAACGGGAGCGTTGACCGTTCCAAGCTGGCGGACGAAGCGGTAACGGGGGACAAAATAGCTGACGGAGAGATCAGCGGGGATAAGCTGGGGGACGCCGTTATTGAGAGCCGCCATATCAGCGGCGGCGCCATTACAGCGAAGCATCTGGCTCCGGGAGCCATAGGGCCGGAACAGCTTGCTAGCCGTTTGATCGGCAAAGAGCAGCTCCAGTCCGGGATCATCGACAGCGGTCACCTTGCCGATGGAGCGGTAGGTCCACGCCAGATTGGCAAGGAGGCCGTACGGGGACAGCACTTAAGCCCGGAAAGTGTGAATGGCAGCCATATTGCCGACGGGGAGATTGCCAGCAGGCATTTGGCGGACCGCAGTATTTCTTTTGTGAAGCTGGCGGAAGGGGCAGTTGGAACAGTTCAGCTTGTGGAGCAGGCAGTTACCTCTTCCAAAATAGCGGATCAGAGCATCCTTGCCCATAAGCTGGCTGATGAAGCGGTAACGACACGGCACATCGCCAAATCTGCGGTACGGGGGCCGCAGCTTGCCATGCAGGCAGTTGCTTCGATCCATCTGCAGCGTGAGTCTGTCGAGCACTCCCATCTGGCGGCGGAATCCGTCGGGTCTGTGCAGCTGCAGGAACAATCGGTACTCACGAGCCATCTGGCAGATGGGGCAGTTACGGGGGAACAGCTGGCTTCTGGATCGGTTGACGGAGAGCATCTGCGCCCGCATAGCATCACCCCGGACAAATTGGCGGATGGTAGCGTCATTGCCGCCAAGCTGGCTCCGGGTGCTGTTAACGGCAACGCAATTGCGCGGGAAGCCGTCAGCGGGGAACATATTGCTTTTTGTACGGTAGAGGAAAAAAATCTGGCAGATGCCAGTGTCAGCGGTCGTGTATTGCAGCGGGCCGTTGTGGATGCCGAGCACTTGGCACCGGGGGCTGTAGAGCGCAGACATCTTGGGGACAACAGTGTAACCTCCTCTGCCCTGCAGCCAGGTTCGGTAGTGGGTGAGAAGCTGGCAACCGGCGCGGTGAAGGAGGTCCATCTCTCTGCCGGTATCGTTCAGCCGCATCATTTAGCTGATCATGCCGTCACGTCATTGAAGCTGTCGCCGGAAAGTGTCTCAACCGATAAGCTGGGCGATCTGGCAGTTACAGCAATGAAGCTGGCGGATGGCAGTGTGGAAGCTGCGAAGCTGGCGGCATCAGCAGTTCAGGCAGAGCACTTGAGTGCGGGGGCGGTTGGCTCTGGTGCAGTCAGTGACGCCGCTGTGCAGGGAA
Organism: Paenibacillus sp. P46E; assembly: GCF_001909095.1. Taxonomy (NCBI): domain Bacteria; kingdom Bacillati; phylum Bacillota; class Bacilli; order Caryophanales; family Paenibacillaceae; genus Paenibacillus; species Paenibacillus sp. P46E. The sequence goes on along the minus strand of NZ_LVYZ01000003.1, from coordinate 2,245 downwards.
GACATCTTGCGCCGGGGAGTGTTAGCGGGGCACATATTCGGCCGATGTCCATCGGTAATGGACATATCGGCCCGAGCTCCATCTCGTCTATTCAGATCCAGGATGGCAGCATCAGCGGAGCTAAGCTGATAGAAGGTGCAGTCTCATCCCGCCACCTCGCACCCAGTAGTGTGGCAGGCAGCCATTTGGCGGAAGCTTCAGTGGAAGGAAAGCATATCGGGCAAGGCGGTATCACCTTAGCGCATCTTGCTGAAGAAGTCCGCAGCGGCCAGATTTTGCCGGACGGCAGTATTGGCGGTGAGAAGCTGGCAGCGGGTGCTGTGGGGTCCTACCATCTGGCCTCTGGAAGTATAGGGGCCGGGCATCTGGCGCCGGGAGCGGTAGAGGGACAGCATATTCGAGACGGAGAGATTACCCTGGCGCATCTGGCGGAAGAGACACGCAGTGCAGACATCCTTCCGGATGGAAGCATCAGCGGTTCCAAACTGGCCGAGGGCTCGGTAGCGGCATTCCATCTGGCTACAGGCAGTGTGTATGCAGATCATTTGACAACGGACGCGGTAGACAGCCGCCATATCCGCTCCGGCAGCATCCGGCTTGAACATCTGGCCAAGGAAACACTGACCTCTGAATTGCTGCCGGATGGCAGTATTGGAAATGGGAAGCTGGCCGCTGGTGCGGTGAGTTCGCTGAATCTCCAGCAGGAAAGCATTTATGGTGAGCATCTTGTAGACGGAATACTGCAGGAACGGCATTTGCGTCCAGGTCTGATCAAGCTTGAACATCTTGCAGATGAGTCCCGTAGTGCAGCGCTGCTGCCGGACGGCAGCGTGGGCGGAAGCAAGCTGGCGGCAGGCGCAGTAGGTTCGTCTCAGCTGGCTTCCGGCAGCGTATTGGGAGGGCATTTGGCAGCGGATGCGGTGGATAGCCGCCATATCCGTGCCGGCAGCATCCAGTTGGCTCATCTGGCTGCCGAGACGCTGAGCGCGGAGCTGCTGCCGGACGGCAGCGTAGGCGGAAGCAAACTGGCGGAAGGTGCGGTAAGTTCGCAGCATCTGCAGCGGCAGAGCATCCAAGGCGAACATCTCGCGGATGGAACGCTGGAAGAACGCCATTTGGGCAGCGGCATCATCAAGCTTGAGCATCTGGCAGATGAAGTCCACAGTGCGGAGCTGCTGCCGGACGGCAGCATTGGAAGAAGTAAGCTGGCGGCAGGTGCAGTAGGTACGCAGCATCTGCAAGCCCGGAGCATTCAAGGCGAACATCTGGCAGATGGAACGCTGGAGGAACGTCATTTGGGCAGCGGGATCATCAAGCTTGAGCATCTGGCGGAGGAAGTCCACAGTGCGGAGCTGCTGCCGGACGGCAGTATTGGAGAGAGCAAGCTGGCGGTAGGTGCGGTAGGTACGCAGCATCTGCAGCCGCAGAGCATCCAAGGTGAACATCTGGCGGACGGAACGCTGGAGGAGCGTCATTTGGGCAGCGGCATCATCAAGCTTGAGCATCTGGCGGATGAAGTCCACAGTGCGGAGCTGTTGCCGGACGGCAGTATTGGAAGAAGCAAGCTGGCGGCAGGGGCAGTGGGATCGCATCACTTGCAGCCGCAGAGCATCTACGGCAGGCATCTGGCGGATGGAACGCTGGAGGAGCGTCATTTGGGCAGCGGGATCATCAAGCTTGAGCATCTGGCGGAGGAAGTCCACAGTGCGGAGCTGCTGCCGGACGGCAGCATTGGAGAGAGCAAACTGGCGGTAGGTGCGGTAGGTACGCAGCATCTGCAGCCGCAGAGCATCCAAGGTGAACATCTGGCGGATGGAACGCTGGAGGAGCGTCATTTGGGTAGCGGGATCATCAAGCTTGAGCATCTGGCGGATGAAGTCCGCAGCGCGGAGCTGCTGCCGGACGGCAGTATTGGCTGCAATAAGCTAACGGCAGGCGCGGTGGGATCGCAGCATCTGCAGCCGCAGAGCATCTACGGCGGGCATCTGGCGGATGGAACGCTGGAGGAGCGCCATTTGGGCAACGGCATCATCAAGCTTGGGCATTTGGCGGAAGAAGTCCGCAGCGCGGAGCTGCTGCCGGACGGCAGTATTGGCGGCAATAAGCTAACGACAGGCGCGGTGGGATCGCAGCATCTGCAGCCGCAGAGCATCTACGGCGGGCATCTGGCGGATGGAACGCTGGAGGAGCGCCATTTGGGCAACGGCATCATCAAGCTTGGGCATTTGGCGGAAGAAGTCCGCAG